>DAORNP010000048.1:0-4020 GCA_035441065.1 Flavobacteriales bacterium
GATCAGGTCCTCGAGGCCGCCCACCTCGCCCATGTTGAGCAGCATGGGGCCGAAGATGTTGCTGAGCGCGGTGCTGGCGGTGCGCGGCACGCGGCTGGCGATGTTGGGCACGCAATAGTGCATCACGCCATAGCGCTTGTACACGGGATCGGTGTGCGTGGTCACCTCACTGGTCTCGAAGCAGCCGCCGCGGTCGATGCTTACATCCACGATCACGCTGCCGTTCTTCATCTCCTTCACCATCTCCTCGGTGACCACCATGGGTGTGCGGCCCTGCTCGGGGCGCAGTGCGCCGATGGCCACATCGGCCTGCTTCAATGCTTTCTTCAGTTCCTCGGGCTGCACCACGCTGGTCCATACGCGCTGGCCCAGATCGTTCTGCAAGCGGCGCAAGCGGTAGATGCTCTTGTCGAAGACCTTCACGCTGGCGCCCAGGCCCAGTGCGGCGCGTGTGGCGAATTCGCCCACGGTGCCGGCGCCGATGATGACCACTTCGGCCGGCTCCACGCCGCTGATGCCGCCGAGCATGAGGCCGGGTCCGCCCTTTTCGGCCGTGAGGTACTCGCTGGCGATCTGGATGCTGGTGTTGCCCGCGATCTCGCCCATGGCGCGGATGATGGGGTAGATGCCCTCGCGGTCCTTGATGAAGTCCCAGGCCACGGCGGTCATGCGCTTCTCCATCATGCGCCGCAGGGTGTCCTTGGGCTGCACGGTGAGCTGCAGGGCGGAGATAAGGGTCTGCTTATGGCGCAGCATCTCGATCTCGGCATGCGTGGGCGGTGCCACCTTCAGGATCAGGTCGGCCTTGAACACCTCGGCGGGCCCATCCACCACCATGGCGCCGGCCTCGCTGTAATCGCTGTCCTGGAATTGGGCTGGCTGTCCGGCGCCGCGCTCGATAACCACTTCGTGATCGCGCTGCACCAAGGTGGCCACAGCAGCGGGCGTGAGCGGAACGCGATGCTCCTGGAAGGTGATCTCCTTGGGGATGCCGATGTAAAGGCTCTTCTTCTTGCGGCCCACCTCCATCACCTGTTCTTGCGGCATCATGGCCGATTGACGGGCGAGTTGCTTCAGGAGGTCGGTGGAAGCGGGCATGGTGGTTCGGAAGGATTGCGAAGGTACGACTGGGCCTTCGCCCCTCAATCCGCTTCGATGCGCCGCGTGCCATCCGGCTGCAGCCCGATTCGCAGGTGCACGGCATCAACCGGCAGCAGCTCTTCCGCCAGCTCCGGCCACTCGATGAAGCAATAGTGCCCGCTGTCCACGTACTCCGTGAAGCCGATGCCTTCAAGCTCGCTGGCATCCTTCAGGCGGTAGAGGTCGAAGTGGTACACGGGCTCACCGTTGGCCGCGCGGTACTCGTTCACGATGGCGAAGCTGGGGCTGCTGGCCTGGTCGCTCACGCCCAAGGCCGCGCAGAAGCCCTTGATGAGGGTGGTCTTGCCGGCGCCGAGCTCGCCGTGGAGGGCGAAGACGCGGGCGTGAGGAAAGGCCGTCATGATTCCCTGACCTGCGACATGCGCATCAGCAGCGCTAACCAGCTTGAAAGAAACCGCCATCGCGGGCGAAGATCATGGTTGAAAGCATTGGCGTGCTTTCAACCTCCAACTCCCGATCATCATCAAGTTCCAACCTGGCCTACCGCGCCTTCAGCACCGCCCACGGCACGATCATCTCTTCCAAGGAGATGCCCCCGTGCTGGAAGGTGTCGCGGAAGTAGGTGACGAAGTGGTTGTAGTTGTTGGGGTAAACGAAGAAGCGCGCGCCCTTGGCGAAGATGTACACTGTGCTCACATTGGCCTTGGGCAGGTGCGCCTTCGCGGGGTCCTTGATCACCAGCACATCCCGGTCCTCGTAGCTGAGGTTGCGGCCGTGCTTGTAGCGCAGGTTGCTGTTGGTGTTGCGGTCGCCCACCACCTTGCTGGGATCGGTGACGCGGATGGTGCCGTGGTCGGTGGTGATCACTACGCGGCCGCCGCGCTCGGCGATGCCCTTGAGGATGTCGAAGAGCGGGCTGTGCTCGAACCAGCTCTTGGTGAGGCTGCGGTAGGCGGCATCGTCGCTGGCCAGCTCGCGGATCACCTCCATCTCCGTGCGCGCGTGGCTCAGCATGTCCACGAAATTGTACACGATCACGTTGAAGGGGTTGCCCATCAGCTGATCCATGCTCTCGGCCAGTTTCTTCCCGGCGGCGAGGTTCAGGATCTTGTGGTAGCTGTGCTTCACGTTCTTGCCCAGCCGTTGCAGTTGGTTGGCCACGAATTCGGCCTCGTGCGCGTTCTTGCTGCCTTCTTCGTCCTCGTTCACCCACTTGCCGGGGAAGCGCTTCTCGATCTCGCTGGGCATCATGCCGGCGAAGAGCGCGTTGCGCGCGTACTGCGTGGCGGTGGGCAGGATGGAGAAGAACTGGCCCTGCTCCTCGATGCGGAAGAACTCGCTGACCACCGGCTCCAGTGCGCGCCACTGATCGAGGCGCAGGTTGTCGATGAGCACGAGGAAGAGCGGCGGCTGCTTCTCGTCGATCAGCGGCGCCACCTTGGCCTTGAAGAGCTGGTGGCTCATGAGCGGTGCATCGTCGCCCTTGCCGGCGAGCCAGTCGGGGTAGCGGTCGGCCACGAAGCGGCTGAACTGCTCGTTGGCCTCGGCCCATTGGCTGCGCAGGATGTCGGCCATGCCGGGATCCTGGTTGCCGGTGAGCTCCAGGTCCCAGCGCACAAGCTCCTGGTACAGCTCCTTCCATTCCTCTGTGCTCAAGCGACCGCTCAGGCGCATGGCCAATTGGCGGAACTGCTGCTGGTAGCTGCTGCTGCTCTTCTCGCTCACCAGGCGGCGGCCTTCGAGGTGCTTCTTGAGTGAGAGCAGGATCTGGTTGGGGTTCACCGGCTTGATCAGGTAGTCGCTGATCTTGCCGCCGATGGCTTCCTCCATGATGCGTTCCTCCTCGCTCTTGGTGATCATGATGATCGGCACGTGCGGGCGGTCGGCCTTGATGCGCGAGAGCGTCTCCAAGCCGCTGAGGCCGGGCATGTTCTCATCGAGGAAGATGATGTCGTACTCCTTCTCGCGGCTGCGCTCGGCGGCGTCGAGGCCGTTGTTCACGGTATCCACGCTGTAGCCCTTGCCTTGCAGGAAGAGCACGTGGGGGCGCAGCAGATCGATCTCGTCGTCGGCCCAGAGGATGTTGGCGGTCATGGTGTTCAGTGGCGCGCCCTGGGGCACGAGTGGCTCTATCGAAGTGGTTCGCATGGCAGCACTAACGCGGGAACGGCTTCCGTGTTGCCCTGTACTTTCGGGGCGTGAAGGTAACCTGTCATTGCACTGCAGAATGATGGCCGCAGAGGCGCAGAGTCGCAGAGAATCGCTCGCACCGGACTCCAGGGCTGTGCGTCATTGTGTTTGCATCCGCATCGCTCTCGTCTCTCTTCATGCGGCTTCGCACTGCGTTATGGCTGGTGTTCCCCGCGCCTCTTCATCTCTGCGGCTGCACCCATGAAGATCCTCAACGACCCCATCTACGGCTTCATCACCGTTCCGCATCCCGTGCTGCTGCGGCTCATCGACCATCCGTGGTTCCAGCGGCTGCGCTACATCAAGCAACTCGGGCTGGGGCACCTGGTGTACCCCGGAGCGCTGCACACGCGCTTCCACCATGCGCTGGGCGCCATGCACCTCATTGGTGAAGCGATCGGCACATTGCGTGGGAAAGGGCACGAGATCACGGAAGAGGAAGCCTTGGGTGCTCGAATTGCGATCCTGCTCCACGATGTGGGTCACGGCCCATTCAGCCACGCGCTGGAGCACAGCCTGGTGGAGGGCATCGGCCACGAGGATGTGAGCGCCTTGGTGATGGACGCGCTGAACACCGAGTTCAACGGCGCGCTGGACCTCGGCATCCGCATCTTCCGCGATCAGTACTCCAAACGCTTCCTCCATCAACTGGTGAGCAGCCAACTCGACGTGGACCGCATCGACTACCTGAACCGCGACAGTTTCTACACCGGTGTGAGCGAAGGCGTG
>DAORNP010000048.1:4177-10075 GCA_035441065.1 Flavobacteriales bacterium
CGCTGCGCCGCGCGAAGGAGCTGGCCATGAACGGCACCGCTGTCTTCGCATCGCCGGCCCTGCTGCGCTTCCTCAGTGCTCGCCACGATCGCGCCAGCTTCCGAGACCCTGCCGTGCTCACCGATTTCCTGAAGCTCGACGACCACGACATCATGGGCGCCGTGAAAGTGTGGTGCGATCATCCGGACAAGGTGCTTTCGCAACTCGCCACCGACCTGGTGCATCGCCGCAACCTGCGCATCAAGCTGCAGAACATCCCGTGGGAGGAACCGCGCATCGCCGAACTGCGCGCACAAGTGGCGGCCAAGCTGGGCATCCCCGTGGCCGATGCCGCACACTTCGTGCTCACCGGCAGCATCGTGAACAACGCCTACGACCCCGGCAAGGACCGCATCGAGCTGCGCTACAAGGATGGCACCCTGCGCGACATCGCAGAGGCCAGCGACAACCTGGGCATACAGGCGCTGGCACGGCCAGTGGAGAAGTTCTACCTCGCGTGGCCGCGGTGGCTGCAGGAGTGAGCGGGTTACCGCTCACTCCCTGATCAGCACCCGTGTCGCAGCGGTATGCTCCGTACGCATCTGCAACACATAGGTGCCGGCCGAAAGGTGATCCAAAGCCAGTTCCAACGTGTGAGTACCTGAATGCATCCGTTGCACGGTGTGGGCCAGTCTGCCCTGCGCATCCAACAGTTGAATGTGCAGGAGGCCTTCCATGTTCGTCCGCAGACCGACCACACCGGATGATGGGTTGGGGAAAAGCCGGAGCGAGTCGCCCTTGCCGAATTGCGGATCGTCCACACTAAGCGACACACACGCATCCTCCACCTCTGCCCTGCTCGCACAGCCCGTGGCATTGCCGGTGATGTTCGCCGTGCTGGCCGGGATCGCCAGGTAGTCGCACAGGCTTTCCACCGCGCACTGGAACAGCCCTGGGTTGTTCACGATGATCAGGTTGAGGATCGTGCTGGGGTCGATGTTCTCCAGACCATCCAGCGACATCAGTCCGGAACTGCCTGTTACCCTCACGAGGCCATTCACGGCCGTGATGCCGGAAAGCTCCTGTAGGCTGAGGAGCGCCGTGTTCCCGATCAACGATAGCACACCACCGAGCGATGTGAGTTCACTTGCCGCGCTCAGGTCCAGCAGCTGCGGGTTGTTCATCAGGCTGAAGCCGCCACCCACACTCGTCGGTGACAGACCTTGCATGGTGGAAAGCACAGGGTTCTCATTGATGAGGATGCCTTGTCCGATGGTCTGGAGACCCTCCAAGCCTTGCAGGTTGGTAAGACCGGGACTCTCCGTGATCTCCAGTTCGCCACCCACACTGGTAATGCTCCCAAGCCCTTGCAAGCTGGTGAGGTTGTTGTTCGCACTGATCTCCAGTGAGCCACCCACCGTGGTCACATTGGCCAAGGCGCTGATGGTGTTGAGCTGCGCATTGCCGGTGATGCTGAGGCGGCCGCCCACACTGGTGAGGTTGTCCAGACCAGCGAGGGATGTAAGCTGCGGGTTTGCACCGATCTGCAAGTAGCCGTTCACAGCGGTCAGCTGTGACAAGCCCGAGAGGTTGTTCACGGCACCTGGTCCTATGCGCAGGTAGCCTTCGATGGTCGTGCATCCCGGATGGTCCGCAGCGAAACTGTTCACTTGTGCCTGCGAGGTGAGGACAAGTCCACCGGGCAGGCAGCCTTGGGCGTAGGCAGAAGTGCTGGCAACGAAGGCCAGTGCGAGAAGGAGGATGGTGCGTTGCATGGTGCTCTTTCGGATCGGTGATCGGGGTTCACTCCTTGATGAAGCGGGACATCGCACTGCCATTGGTACCACCGACCTCCAGCAGGTAGGTGCCTTGGGGCAGTGCGGCCACATCAAGCATGCGTATGGGGCCTCCGTCGTTCGCAAGCGCCCGGCTCATCACTTCCCGGCCCATGACATCCAGGATGCGGTAGTAGCGCATACCGGGATCCGAAAGCTCGATCGTGATCAGTTCCCTGGCCGGATTGGGGAACAGCCGCAATGTGCCGGCACTGCTGACGATATCATCCATGCCAACGCTGGAACAGGCGGCCTCCACCTCGGCCACGCTGGCACACCCTGCGGCATTGTTAGCAATGGTGGGCTGGGCATTCGGGAGACCGAGGTACGTACAGATGTTCTCCAACGCGCAGTCCGACACGCCTGGCAGGTCTTGGAACAAGAGCTGTGTGATGGTGGTGGGGTCGATGTTCTGCAGCGGGCTGAGATCGGTGATCAGCGGGCAGTTCTGTACACGGAGATAACCGCCCAAAGCCGTTACTCCGGAAAGCTCCTGCAAACTGGGTAGTGAAGCATTGTCCTGAAGGTTGAGCCAGCCGCCTATGCTGGTGAGCCCACTGGCAGCGCTCAGGTCGGTGAGCAGTGGATTTCCCTTTACCCAGAAAGCCACGCCCACCGATGAAGGAGCGAGGCCGTTCATGCTCACCAATGAGGGGTTGTTCTCGATGCTGCAGCCCCCTCCGATATCCACAAGACCTTCCAAGCCTTGCAGGTCCGTGAGGCTACTGTTAAGGTGGACCACCAGGTTGCCACCTGTGGAGGTCACCGAACCCAATCCGGTCAGGCTGCTCAGAACAGGGTTCAAGCGTACCTCCAAGTATCCACCCACGGTGGTCAGGTTCGAGAGAGCCGAGATATCGGACAGGTAATCGTTCATGTTGAATTTCGCGTAGCCGCCCACACTGGTCAGGTTGTCCAGGCCGGTTAGCTCCTCCAAGCCAAGGGTCGCCTCCACCATCAGGTACCCACCCACGGAGGTGATCTGTGAAAGAGGGGTGAGGTCGGTGATACCACCTGCTGAAGCGTCATTGCTCGGGCCGATCTTCAAATAACCCTGGATCTGTGTGCAGCCGGGATAGTTGTTCGGGAAGGCGTTCACCTCCCACTGTTGGTTCAACGTGATGCCTTGCGGCAGGCAGTTCTGGGCTTGGGCTATCGAAAAGCTCCCGAAGGACACGAACAGATATGCGATGATGCGTTGCATGGTCGTAGGTTGTTCGTTGTTCATCGTTGCATTCACTCCTTCACCAAGCGGGCCGTTGCAATGCCTTGCTGGCTGCGCACTTCCAGTTGGTAGATGCCGGTGTTGAGTGCAGCGAAATCGATGCTGTGCCGAAGCGTTCCACCGGCGGACACGCTGCCGTGCAGCGCCTCACGACCGAGGGGATCCAACACACGGTATTGCACGGTGCCATTGGCCTCCAGTTCCATGGTCACCACATCGCGCACGGGGTTGGGGTACACGCGTATGGGAAGCGCTGCTTGCTCGGCAATGGATGTTGCACCATTGAAGCCGATCAGCGCTGCTCGCGAAGATGGGTTCGTCTCGCCATCCTCGGTTTCGAGGGAATACACCAACAGCGGGAAGGGCACTCCAGCCTTCACCCACCACCACTCCTCGCGGTATACATCGAAAGAGATCTCGATCCCGCTTACCGTAATGGTGTTGGTCTCTGATTGGATGGCATGGATACGCAGCACATCCGTGTAGGTGGCGTTGGGAAGGACCAACGTTCCATAGCCATCCACGGCCCAGGTATGGGTGCCGCTCACCGCGATCTCATCAAGCCCACCCCCAATACCGATGATGTTCGCGTACGTGTCGCTGCCCGTGCTGGTGGCCGATAGTGGTGTGGTGAAGAAGGTCAGGGGATCGGAATTCACGTCGGGATACTCTTCCGTACCATCGCTCAACCACTCCCCATGCTCCGTGAAGCCCGCATTGAAGTCAAAGAAGAAATAGCCGGAGAGGTCCGTGGACAGTTGAGAGAACAGGGCCATGGTCGCTGCCGGGAACTCCGCTGCCAGCGGCGTGCTCGCAGCGGTCTGTGCCGTGTAGGTCCACTGGGTGCCGCTGAAGGAGGAGGTGCCGAAGTCCCATGTGACATTATTACCGCCCGGCCCGGCATCGGTGATCGGGAATGCCACGTCGAGCAACAACACATCACCCACTGCGAGCAATACCTGCGGAATGGTGGGTTGTGCGCACAGGCCTGTCACGGTCAGAAAGAATAGCGGGGTGAGTTTCCGGTTCATGGTCGTGGGGTATTGGTGTGGAAATGCATTTGGTCCGGTCATCAGAAGCGCATGCGGTACCCAACGGTGCCGCGTGTTTCAGTGAATGACTGCAGGCCTTCGCGGCGGATATTGCCAGCGCTGAGCATCAGTGCGTGCCGCTCGCTGATGCGGTAGTTCATGGAGAAGTTGGTGCTGTGTATGTCATCCGTGCGCGAAGGCAACTGACTGCGGTTCCAGGTGTGTGTAAGGCGCAGCAACAACTTGTCCTTCTTGATCATGCGCGTACCACCCACGGTGACGCCGTACCGTTCGTTGGTTGTGAGCAGTGCGCTGTAGTCGTTGTAGTTGGCGCCCAGCACCAGGCCCCAGCGGCTGGCCAGCCAACGCAACTGGTATTGCAGGTTCAGGTTGATGAGGCGGTTGCCGAGGTCCGTGGGTCCGTCGCTGCGATCGCTCAGCTGCTGGTAGCCGGTCATCAGGCTCCAACTGTGCTGGCGCTTTGCATCGCCGTACTGGTAAAGCGTGGCCACGTTCAACTGGTGGTTCACCTGGTCGATCAGCACCGAATCGGCGAAGAGCGTGTCCAGCAGAAGCGTCTGGTAGATGCTGAAGTTGGCGTAGTTGAGGTTGACCGACACACGCGTGGAAGGACGGTAGGCGATGTTGGCCGATCCGATGTTCCGTGAGGTACTGGCGAAGCGCCGATCGCCCAGGTTGTTGCGCTGCACACCATAGGAGCCGCTTAGTTGCAGTTTGTCCTTCGCCACAGGAAAGGCCGTTCGCACGGTGATCTGTTCCACATCGCTAAGCAGGTAGTTGGCACCGAGCGTACGGAAGCCGGGTTGCACCAAGCGGTACTGCACCCCGGAGGTGAACTTGTCCTTCACGTAGTCCAGCCCCACGGCACCGGCACCTGCCAGGTTGCTCGCGTAGTTGAAGCCGAATTCGTCCAGGATGGGACGGTCGTTGTAGACATCGGGATCCAGGCGCGGGGCGTTCAGGTTGCGGGTGTAGGCACCCATGGACAGGTCGGCATCCAACACCAGGCGGTCCTTGGCGAACTGCACACGGGAGCGCAGGCCGATGGTGGTGCTGGCCTGTGGGGTGATGCGCTGCAGCGTATCCAGCAGGGGCAATGAAGTGACATCATCGGTCGCGCGGAAGAAGGTGAGATCGAATGTGTTCTTCTTCCCCAGCCCCAGCAGGGCACCGTAGCCCATGCGCTTGTACTGGGCCACGCCATAACGGTTCTCATCGGCGCGCTGGGCGGGTTGCAGCATGCCGTACATGGCGCTGAAGCGGAAGGCCTTGGGCCGTAGTTCAACACCTCCGCCGAGGAAGGTCACATTGTTCAAGGTGAATTCCGAGAAGCGCAGGTTGCGATGCCCGGCGTGCAGTTTCACCCACTTGTACTCGGGGCTTACGCCGAAGCGTGTGAAGGGCTGGGAGAAGTTGCTGCCCTGGCGGCTGATGGCCACGGAGAACGGCAGGTTCCATCCGTAGATCGACAGGTTGAGCGTGCCGCTGAGCGAATAGCCGAGCGGTTGCTGGCGCGCATTGATCCCGCTCATCTGATAGCCGCTGAGGGTTCCACCCAAGGCGCCGGTGATGCGCACGGGATCGGCGTTGGGGTCCACGGTCTGTGCTGCGGAAAGCACCGGCAGCAGTGCAAAGGCGAAGGCCCAGAGGCTGTGTCGCGTGCGTTTCACAGCGGGAAAGTAGCGGGGCGAAAATGCCCGGAACGCCCGGAAAACCTCGCAGATACCGCCATTTCACACCAAGGGCTGGATGGTGATCGGGAACTGCTCAATGGATCCCGCCAACGGCTCAAAGGCATCCTCTTGCG
>DAORNP010000048.1:10279-12167 GCA_035441065.1 Flavobacteriales bacterium
AGGTACTGGACATGGTCGACAACACCCTGATCAGCCTCCATAACAACAACCCCTTCGAGAGCTACACCATCTACCTCGGCTCGGTGCTGGATGGTAGCAACGGCGTACAGATCCGCACCCGCGATGAGGCCCGTCCGCAAACGCCCATCGAACTCGCCCCGGGTGCTTCGTTGCTCTTCAGCGGAAGCGAATTGCAAGCCTTCTACAACAACTACAATGAGAGCGACCTGCTCTACACCGGCATCACGCTGGAGGACCTGATCAACGACAACGCACTGCCCGAAGGCCTCTACACCCTGTGCCTGCGCGCCTACGACTACCTCACCGGTCTTCCGCTCAGCGCTTCCGCTCCCCAGGGTTGCTCGGCACCTTTCGTCGTGATCACCGCCGCCCATCATCACTTCGCCCACCAATGGTCAAGTGCTGCCCTATACCGATCCGGCCTTCTTCACCATCACGTGGATACCACCGAGTGTGAGCGCGCCCGACCTGGTCTATCGCCTGGAGATGATGGACATCACCGGGCTGCCCATCAACCCCTACGATGCCTTCCTCACCGGTAACATGCTTCAGCTGAGCGAGCTGGACATCCCCGTTAACTTCTTCCTCTACGGCATGGAATATCCGCAGCTGCTGAACGGTCACGAATACGCCGTGCGTGTTCGGGCCTACAGGCAGTTCGGCACGCTCAACATCCTGAACAATGGCTGGAGCGATGTGGTGGTATTCACCTATGGAACACTCGGTGCGGCCGACCCCTTCGGCAACGACGATGATGTGCTGCCGCCGCCACCACCTACCGATCCTGGCAGCGTGGTGCTTACCGATGGCACCTTCCCCGGCACGTACGACTGTGCATCACCCTGCGAGGTTGCTGTGCCGCCAGCGACCGACCTGAAGCAGAACCTGCGCACCGGCGACCTGGTCACCATGGGCAACTTCATCCTGGCCATCACACAAGTGAGCGGAAGCGGCACATACAGCGGCGAGGCCGTGGTGCAGCCCACGGGCTACCTGCCCATCGGCATCAAGGTCCAGTTCAGCGGCCTGAAGGTGAACAACAACGATGTGGTGGTGGCCGGGCAGGCGGAAGCCATGCTGCGCACCGACTCGTGGATCGACCAGACATGGGCCGACCTGAACACGAACGTGCGCAATGTGCGCTTCAGCCACAACCGCGATCGGGCATGGCAGCAAGCCACCGACCCGCAGTGGTACATCGATCAGGCAGCCTTGGTGATGCAGAACACCGGCAGTACCCTGCCCTTCAGCATCGGTCCCGAGAGCGGCCGCTTGCAAGTGGTCGGCATGCACTTCTTCCCCGATCGTGCAGCCTACAACGTCGCGCACATCCAGCGCCTCGCCGATGATCTGGAGGAGCCGCGCTACCTGAGCTTCCTGGGAAAGAACTTCTGCCTGACCCCCGGCGGACCCGCTGTGGGCGAGGACCAGGCCGTGCTTGAACTGGTGGAGGAAGTGCGCTTCAAGATGACGCAGGAAGTGCGGCTCGCCTTCGACCCCGCCAATGCACAGGGAGCGGGCACACGCGCCACCTTCGATTGCAACGGTCTGGTGCGTGTGGATGTGCAGGGCCGCGCGCTCTTCGACCCCGCGCTCTTCAAGCCGGTGAACGCGGCCGGGCAGACCACCAACGACACGCTCTTCGCCGCCTTCGCAGTGCAGTACGTGGAGTGGGGAGACTGGCAGGCCATGCTCGATTTCAACGCCATGGGGCAGAGCGCCGCCAACGTGGTGGGCTTCCAGTACAAGGAGCTCGAAGGCTACACGATACAGGTGCAGCAGGCCTACATCGACCACAGCATCGGCACCAACCTGCAAGGCATGCAGTTCCCGCAGGGACACCCCGGCGCGCAAACGCCCGAGTGGG
>DAORNP010000048.1:12333-12545 GCA_035441065.1 Flavobacteriales bacterium
GCTGGACAACTGGAACTTCAGCATCGACACATTGCACTTCGAGATCGTGGCGAGCAGCCTGGTGGGTGGTGCCTTGGCGGGCAACCTGCGCCTGCCCATCGCCGATGATGATCTGGTCTATGTGGCCTCCGTTGACTATGCGGGCAACAAGACCCTGCACAGCTTCGCACTGGCGGCCCAGAACGACTCGCTGAGCTTCGACGTGTGGCACG
>DAORNP010000048.1:12555-19144 GCA_035441065.1 Flavobacteriales bacterium
CCCACCGGAGGTCGGGTAGAAGCACGTCCGGTCGAGGACAACAGCGGGCTGGCCATCACCCTTGGCAATGGCACACCACTGATCGAGGCCACGCTGAACGGTCGCATCTCCTTCGCATCGCTCATCGGCAACATCCCGAAGAACGAGCTCACGGACATCACCATCGAGCAACTCGTGGTGCGCAACCGGCCGAGCTACATCTCCATCGGCAACTTCGGTACCGGCCTTAGCCCGGCCACCTTGGCTGTTGCTGGATTCGGCGTGGTGGTGGACCAACTGGACTTCGACGGCAGCGACATGAACAACGCCTGGCTCCTCGTCGGCCTGGGCATGGACCTCAGCAAGGGCGTGATGCCGATCTCCGGCGGCGTAAGCATGTTCATCAAGAACCGCATTGAGGCACTGGACAGTTTGGTGGTGACGCGCCAGGGCACCGAGATCGGTTCCATTTACGTGGAGGCCGATGTAAGCGGCGTGAAGATGAAGGGCAGCGTGGGCTTCTTCAACGACGACCCCAAGTTCGGCAGCGGCTTCGATGGCAGCCTGGACCTCACCTTCCTCGATGCCACCACCGTGCAGGGCACCGTGCTCTTCGGCAACGTGCCCGAGAACAACGCCACCACCACCTACTGGTACGCCTTCGGCATGGTGGGCCTCTCCACGCCATTCCCGCTGGCCACGCCGCTGGATCTCTATGCCTTCGGTGGCGGTGCCTACTGGAACATGGAACTGAACGGATCGCCGCCCGGGCCGCGCACCATGTCGCAACAGAACGTGAACCCACGCGACCTCTTCAATGTGAAGAAGAACACCGCCGGCATTCAGGCAGCCGTCATCCTGGGCCTGACGCCCGAGAGCACCACCTTCAATGCCGATGCCACCCTCACCGTGCAGTTCAACATGGGCACCGGTGGACTGGGCCTGATCGCACTGAACGGCAACGGCTACGTGATGGAGGCCATCGAGACCGCCAGCGAAGCAACGGCCATGGTATACACCACGCTGGAAGTGCTCTACAACTTCAGCACACGCACCTTCAGTGCCGACCTGGTGCTGAACGGCAACGTGCCCAAGGCCACCCCGCTGTTCGAGGTGAACGGTCACCTGAGCTTCTACCGATCGCCCACGCTGTGGTACTTCAAGGCGGGCACACCCCAGAACCCCATCGGTCTGGGCATCGATGTGTGGCCGCTGAGCGCAACGGCAGGTGCCTACTTCATGACCGGACAACAACTGCCTCCACCAGTGCTACCTGAGGAGGTGAGCGAGTTCTTCAACTTCACGCCCAACATGATGGGGAACCTCGCGCAGGGGCTGGGCATCGGTTTCATGGCCGGTGCGCACATCGCCGCCAAGGGCGATTTCACCGCTATCGGAACGGGTTTGCAAGTGGATGTGCTCTGCGGTGCCGACCTCGCCATGATGAGCTACGAGCTCTGCACCTGCAACGGCAGCAACGACTTCGGCATCAACAGGTGGTACGCGCAGGGAATGGCCTACCTGATCGGTGGTGCGCGCCTCACGGCCTTCACGGCGGATATCGCAAGCATCCAGGTGGGCATCATGGTGGAGGCCGCCTTCCCGCGCCCCAACTACGTGCATGGCATCATCCGCGCCGAGGCCGAAGTGCTTTGGTGGGACACCGACATCGAGGAGGACTTCACCATCGGCGCGCCGTGCGACATGCAGCCGCTACCGAATGCGAACGTGCTGATCCAACGCCAGGAGCTGGAGCTGGAATCATTGGACATGATCGCAGGCGTCACGCCCAGCCACATGGCATCCTTCGTACCGCTCACCGCGCAGCCTGTGATCAACTGGCACGTGAAGCAGGGCGAACAGCGCGAGTACGTGTACCAACGGCATGGGCGGACTCATCCAGAAGAAGTACCGCTTCGACCTGGAGGCGAAATGGCTGCGCCAGAACGACCAGGGGACCTTCGTGGAACAGAGCAACTTCCGGATAGACCAGGACACCGCGAACGACACGTGGACGCTGCGTCTGGTGACCGCATCCGGAGCACCGTCTCAGATGAATGGATCGCGCGGGTACAAGGTGCGCGCCAAGGCCAGCATCAGCGAATGGGTGGGGACCGGCTGGGTACCGGCGCGCTACCAGGGCGGCACACAAAGCGGACAGCCCATCGTGCAACAGCGTGAACACTTCTTCACCACCACCACCAGCCTCACCGAACTGGACCTGCTCACCATCGACTACACCAAGCCTTATCCGCGCCAGCGCTTCCTGCCCTACAACGACCTGCCGCAGGGCATCATCAAGTTCAACATCGACCAGCAGCCGCGCTTCCAGGATTTCACCGATTGCGGCTTCGATCTGCTGATGCGCCTGGAACGGATCGATGGCCAGGGCGCACCGGTGGAAGTTCCGGTGAACAGGGACTACGAGCTGAAGGTGCTCTTCGACATGCCCGCGCTGCAGGCCGAGAAGATCTACGACATCAGCATCGTGGCGCGGCGTGAAGCAACACCTACGCAACTCGCGAACGAGACCCGTCCGGCCTGCCAGCTCACGCCCGCCAACCTGCAACTGCTGATGCCCAACGTGGCGAACGTGAACACGGCGGACTACCAGACCACCGTGAGCTTGAACGGATATGCCGGCATGCAGCAGTACACGCAGCTGGACCCCACGGCGGCCATGGCAGCGGCGGGCATCGAAGGCTCCGTGACGCAGGAAAAGGTGCTGCACACCATCCACTTCCGCACCAGCAAGTACGCCACCGGTGCGGCCAAGCTGAACAGCATACAGTCGGTGAGCGTGACACCGGTGAACGCCTATGTACCCCACTACACGCAGAACGGCGGCTGGGCGGTGCTGAAGGACCTGCGCATCGCGCTCACGGCGGGCGAAGGCTTCGACCGCTACGAAGTGTTGGGCCATCCCTTCGTTTCGAGCGGGAGCTTCACCTCGGCGGTCTACGAATTCGGTAGCGACCATTGCACCTACGATGGCAACTACGGCAGCCTATGGGCCGGACGCGTATGCAGTGAGATCTACGGCCTGGTGCAGCAGGGAAGCGGAATGGGCAGCACCGGTGGTGGCTCACTGTTCAACCCCGCGCAAGCCGCCGTGGCCGGTTTCGCCGGTTCCCTACCGAAGTTGGGCAAGGTGGACCTGCGAACGGATGCAACGGCACCCGCAGGCATCAGGCACCTGCAGCCCTTGCTCAGTGATGCAGAGGTGGGCCTGAGCGGATCATCGACTTCATCCAGCACTACGCCTACATCGTTCCCCGTGTTCCAACCGCCCTACGATCCCTTCGCGCCCACTTTGCCCGTACAGCCCACCCCGGCCACCACCCGCCTGGAGTTGATCTGGCGGCCCGAACGAGCAGCCTATGAAGCGCTCACCATGATCCAGAACAACCAGCTTGGCCTGTCGAAACCGCCGGCCGGATACCTGTTCCCGAACATGACGGACGGCAACTATCCGCTGCACATCCGCTTGAACAACATCTCGAACAGCATCGTGCAGAGCACCTCGGGAAGCCGCACCCTGCAACTCAACATCGACCTGTGACCATGGCGCAACGAACGATGCGAACAGCACTACTTCTTCTTGCGCTTGCTGCGATCACCACGGTGCATGCACAGGTGGATGACCTGTACATCACGGCGCGCAAGGCCGAAGGCAAAGTGCTGGTGAAGTGCATGCCCACCAACGCAAGCACCTGGTACCGCATGATGCAAAGCGGTTCAGCGGTAACGGTGGAAGGCCATGCGGCGATCACCCTTCGGCACGGCGCGCCGGAAGCCTTCGCAGCCACCGATGTGGATGCAGGCTGGAAGGAAACACTGGCGCTTCTCGCGAAAGACATCCCTGCACCTGCGGTGAACGAGCAGGACCTTGATGCTGTGGTGAAGGCCGGCAAGGACTTCGAGCGCAACTACCTCGCGTGGATCCTGCTCACGGCCTACCACCCCGCGCTTTCAAAGCTCTCCGGTTTCCAGTTCGAGCTCCCGGACGACGGGCGCGACATCAGCGGAAGCGTGCGTGTGGAAGGGCTTCCGGAAAAGTCGTTCGCATTCGCTTCCAGCACCCTGCGCAGCGATCTGAAGGGCATTCCTTTTGAGCTGTTGCCCGGCGACAAGGCCGCCACGCTGCGTTGGTCGCATGCTCCGTTGCGCGGCCATGCGATGGCCTACCTGATCGAACGCAGCAAGGACGGTAGAAGCTTCACGGCCATCGGCGCGCCGGTGATCCACGACCGCAAGAGCAAGGGTGTGGGTGATGATCCGCTCGGCATGGACTGGGTGGATCCGCTGCCCGCCAACGACGAGACCTGGCACTACCGTCTGGTGGCATTGGACGCCTTCGGGATGCGCTCGGTGGACAACATGGTACTGCAGGTGACACCCCGCGAAGACCCGGCTCTTCCGCCATTCTCCGCGGTGCGCATCGAGACCACATTGGAAGGCAGCTCCACCTTGAACTGGACCTATGCGATGCCCGCTGGCTTGAAAGGATTCCAGGTGATCCACAGCACGCAGGGACCACTGGGGCCGTATGAACTCTCCCACGCCGACCCACTGCCAGCATCAGCCCGCAGCTTCACGCATAAGTGGGATGTGCAGGACGATGTACACTACCGCCTGATGGCCATCGACACCGAGGGCAAAGCGAATGCTTCCGACCTGATCTATCGCGCACTGGCCGACGAGGTCCCACCGAACGTTCCCGATGGAGTGAAGGTGGAGGTGGACAGCACAGGCTTGGCAAGCATCCACTGGCATCCGGTGCAGGACAAGGACCTGAAAGGCTACCGCGTGTTCAAGAGCTACCAGTCCGATCGAGGTTTCGTGCAGCTGACCCGCGTACCCATCGCCGACACGCTGTTCACCGACACGCTCTCCCTGCAACGTTTGGACAAGCAGATATACTACCAGGTGGTGGCGTTGGATGGCAGCTATAACCAGAGTGCGCCTTCGGTAACAGCCATGGGCCGCATGCCCGATGTGGTGCCCCCTTCCACACCCTTGCTGGTGCAGGCCGACGTGGACCGCGAGCATCGTGTGCAACTGGCATGGAAGCCCAGCAGCTCGCCAGACGTGGCTTACTACGACCTGCAGTACCGCGATGCGGGCGACACCCTCTTCCAAAGCCTGCGCATCCTGACCTCGGCGCAGCATGCCTTCACCGATCCTGCTTTCAAGGATGTGCCACACTGGCGTGAGTACCGCGTACTGGCTGTAGACAGTGCTGGGAACGATGCGGAGAGCAACCTGCGACGTGCAGTGCGCCGCGATAGAACGGCACGTCCACCGGCACCCACGGACCTGCGCGCACAACAACAGGACGGCAACCTGACCTTGCTATGGAGCCTGACGGACAAGACCACCATAAGCCACTCGCTGGTGTACCGGCAGTTGGGTAAGGATGGCAAGCCCCAACTTGTAGAACGCGCGCAGGGCCTTGCCTGGACCACCACCGGGGCGGTGAACGATACCTGGTACCGCGTGCAGGCAGTGGACGAACGCGGGGCGAAGAGCGTGTTGAGCGAAGCAGTACCTGTTCGGATACCTTAGTGGGAACACAAGAGCGGCCAACGCGGGATACCTTGTCTACCGTTCGGGAAAGAAGAACATGCAAGCACGGTTGCGGATAGCCCTGTTGGTGGTGTGGTGCCTTGCTGGCAACCTGCTGCTTGCGCAGTTGCCGCCGGGCTGGTCCTTCAGCAATCCGCTCATCATCGGACCCGAACAAGGTTTGCGTTCCACGGCCATCCGGCAGGTGGTGCAGGACGATGAAGGCTTCATCTGGATCGCCACGGCCAAGGGCCTGCACCGCTTCGATGGTGAGCACATGCACGTGTTCCAGCATGATCCCAAGGACAGCACCTCGCTGCCCTCGAGCGACATCACCGCGCTGGCATTACAGGATGAAGTGCTATGGGTGGGCACTGCCGATGCGGGACTTCTGCGCTTCGATCGGCGCACTCACCGCTACTCCCGTTACTTCAACCGAGCCGGCGACCTGCGCTCATTGGATGGCGATCGCGTCAACTGGTTGATGGTGGACCGCGCTGGACTGTTGTTCGTTGGCACCAACTTCGGCAGCATCAGCCTGCACCGATCGGGCAGCGGCGACTTCGACCGGATCGCATTCCCGCGCCACCCGGATGTGTATGTGGACCGCATGCGAACGCGATCCTACGCCATGGTGCAGGACGTGCAGGATTCAGACACCTATTGGATCACCACCGCACACGGCCTGCTGAAGTTATCTGCCGGGAACTGGGAGATGGAGTTCCTGCTGATGCCCGAGACCATAACGGCGAACAACCTGGACAAGCGCAGCAACAGCCTGCGCAGCGTGGTGCAATGCCCCAATGGCGACCTGTTCCTTGGCACCTGGGGTGCTGGTGTGCTCCGCTATGACCCCGACCGGAACCATTTCACACGCTATTCCATTCGGGAGGACGGTGCCATCCGCCAGTTCACCAACACCTACAACGCAGTGATGCGCGGTCCCGATGGCAGCTTGTGGCTGGGCAACAATACCGCAGGCCTGGCGCTGCTGGACACCAGTACCGCGACCATCCGGCACCTGCATGCCGACACGTTAAGC
>DAORNP010000048.1:19154-19390 GCA_035441065.1 Flavobacteriales bacterium
GGCATGGAAGGCATGCGTGGCCAAGGCGTTTGGGAAATGTGCGCCACCTCCGGAGGCGATGTACTGGTGACCACCCGCCAGGATGTCCGGCTCTTCACTCCAGCGCGCCAGCACTTCGCCACATGGACCTTCGAGGCTGCTTACAAACACTACGTGGGGCGCAAGGGCATCGTTGCTGTGCTGCCCATGCCGGACGGTACCGCCATCATCGGGGGCACTGGTCTTGACGGGCTCTA
>DAORNP010000048.1:19417-21575 GCA_035441065.1 Flavobacteriales bacterium
CCCGCCGAAGTGTGGCGCGAGCCGGAACGGGAACACTTCTCCGTGTACGGTCTGCTACCCCACGGCAACGACCAGGTGCTGGTGCTGGGCTGGTCCAAGCTGTACGTGCTCGACCTGCGCACCGAACGGATCGCATTGGCCGATGGACCGTTCAATGCACGTACATGGAACACTTTCTTCCATGGCATCGTACGCCATTCCTCCGGCGACATCTTCATCATGGGCCGCCACGATGGCTTGATCCGCTTGAGCGCCGACCTGCGCCAGTTGCGCCAGTACCTGCCCGTTCCAGGTGACAGCACAGCCCTGGGCCATGGCAACTACCTCTATGCCGCCGCCGAGGACGATGCAGGTCGCCTGTGGATCGGCCACGAAAAAGGCTTCACGGTGTTCGACCCGATCAACGAGCGCTTCGAGAATTTCGATGCCTCCGGCCGAACGGATTCCCTGGCCACCTTGAAAAGCGTGGTCAACGTGGCACGGGATGCAAGGGGTAGGATCTGGCTCGCCGATGGTCAACGTGGACTTGTCATCGTTGACGACCCCACTGCAAGACCATTCTCCATGCGTACCCTGCAACAGGGTGATGGACTGCTGAACGAACAGGTCCACGGGCTGACACCGGATGGAGACGGCGGCATGTGGATGATGGGATCCGCAGGTGTGGAACATGTGATGGCCAACGGCAGCTCCACTGGATACCGTACGGCGCAAGGCTTGGCACCAACGGCTACCTCGGGCGCATTGGCATTGCTTCCCAGCGGAAGGCTCATCGGTGCTTCGGGTCCCAAAGTGTTCTGGGAGCAGATCGATGGCGGTGGTGTGACCGGATCGCCGCTACGCATTTATATTGCTTCCGTGAAGGTCTTCGAGCGCGAATTGGACCCGCTCGCCACCTACCGCAGCTGGAGCGAGCTGCGCTTCCAGCACGACCAGAACTTCTTCAGCATCCTGCTTTCGGCCATCGATCCGCGCGCCATCCATGCGCACCGTTTCGAGTACGAGCTGCATCCCTTCAGCGGCGGCTGGACCGATGCCGGAGCGGACCGCGTAGCCGTGTTCACCAATGTACCCAGCGGCAACTACACCTTCCGCGCACGCGCCGTGGCCGCTGACGGTTCGGTGTTGGGCCAGCTTGAAATGCCGCTGGTGATGGTGCCTCCCTACTGGCAGACCTGGTGGTTCCGCAGCGCCGTGGTGTTGGCCATCCTTTCATTGATCTACGCCTTCTACCACATCCGTATCAATGCGATCCGTAAAGAAGCAAGCCTGACCACCGCCTTCAACAAGCGCCTGGCCGATGTGGAGCTCACCGCGTTGCGTGCGCAGATGAATCCGCACTTCCTCTTCAACGCCTTGAACAGCATAAGACACCATGTGCTGAACAGCAGACCGGATGAAGCCGATCGTTACCTGAGCAAATTCGCGCGGCTCATCCGCCTGATCCTGGACCACAGCGACCAGCGCAGCGTGCCACTTGCCGAAGAGCTCCAGGCCCTGCGCCTCTATCTCGAACTGGAGGCCTCACGCTTCGACGACAAGTTCAGCTTCCACATCCAGGTGGACCCATCGATCGATACCAGCACGACGATGATCCCGCCCATGCTCATCCAGCCTTATCTGGAGAATGCCATCTGGCACGGGCTGATGCAGAAACCCGAAGGTGGCGAGTTGGTACTTCGTATCAGGCATGAAGGCGAGCGCCTGCGCATCGAGGTGGAGGACGATGGCATCGGTCGTGCAAAGGCCACCGAGATCAAGAGCCGCAGCGCACTGAAGAAACGCAGCATGGGTATGTCCATTACCCAGCAACGCCTCGCCATGATCGAGAAACAACAGGGCATCCACTGCGACCTCCAGGTGGAGGACCTTGTACTGCCCGATGGCGAACCCGGCGGCACACGCATCACCCTCATGATCCCACTTTCCTGACATGCTCAGCGCCATCCTGATCGACGACGAGCGCCACTGTTGCGAGACCTTGCGCTACCTGCTTGAGAAGCATCCGCATCGCGTTCGGGTGGAAGCTGTTTTCCAGGATCCCATGAAGGCGTTGGCCCACCTGCGGGAAAAACGACCGGATGTCCTTTTCCTGGACATCGAGATGCCGGGCATGAACGGCTTCCAATTGTTGGAGGAAGTCGGTGCAATGCAGGGG
>DAORNP010000048.1:21690-21966 GCA_035441065.1 Flavobacteriales bacterium
TGGCCGTACCGCCTGCCACCAGCCGGGCACGCAACGCAGCATCGGTGGCGATGCCCTGCCCGCCTTGGAAGAACGCATGCGCAAACTGATGCAGGACCTGCAGGCACCGGCACGCAAAAGCCAGCGCATCGCCTTCAGCACTGTTCATGGGCTGGATCTGGTGGAGGCCGACGACATCATCTGTTGCCAGAGCGAGAGCAACTACACGCGTATTCACCTTACCGGCGAGCGGCGGATATTGGTAAGCAAAACGCTGCGCGAAGTGGAGGAACAGCT
>DAORNP010000048.1:21976-24044 GCA_035441065.1 Flavobacteriales bacterium
CCTGCGCGTACACCACAGCTACGTGGCGCACATGGACCACGTGCAGAAGTACCTGCGCGGCGACGGCGGCACGCTGGTAATGGACAACGGCATGGAAGTGAAGGTGTCGCGGAACAGGAAGGAGGTGGTGGTGGAACGGCTGGGGGGGTAAGGTCGCACAGGCGTTCTACCTGTTCATTGCCAGAGCGGGAAACCTGTTCGACCTTACGTGATCCATTGTGGAAGCCCCTCCACTATACCCGGGTCAACAACTCCCCAACAGCATGTACACGATCACGAAAACGATGACGGTGCCGAAGCAGCCGCCGCCCCATTTGGCAGCAGCACCACCTGCAAGCAGGCCGCGGAAAAGGTTGTTCATAGAAAGAAGGTTCTGGTTGTTGAGTTTGAAAATAGTTCCGTTCGCTACAGGACCAGATCCCAAGGAATGTGCCTTGATCGTTCAGGCAACTGACACTGAATACCCCGATGGCATCTAGTGATTGAGGGCTACAAGGCGGGACTGGACATCCGGCGGCGATCTTCACCTTTGCGCCATGCCCTTCCCCATCATCCTCATCACCGGCGCCACATCCGGTTTCGGCGAAGCCACGGCGCGCCGTTTCGCCGCTGAAGGCTGGCGCGTGATCATCACCGGCCGCCGCATGGAGCGCTTGGAAGCGCTGCGCAAAGAGCTTGAAGGACTACACGGCAAGGTGGGAGGCCCGCCCATCGTTCATCCGCTTCACTTCGATGTGCGCGACAACGCTGCGGTGGAGCAAGCCATCACTTCACTGCCCGAGGAATGGAAGTCCATCGACGTGCTGATGAACAACGCGGGCCTTGCCTCCGGCTTCGACACCATTCAGGACGGCAGCCTCGACGATTGGAACCGCATGCTCGACACCAACGTGAAGGGCTTGCTGCACGTGAGCCGCGCGGTGATCCCGGGCATGATCGCGCGCGGCACCGGGCACATCATCAACATCGGCAGCGTGGCCGGCAAGGAGGTGTACCCCAAGGGCAACGTCTATTGCGCCAGCAAGCACGCAGTGGACGCGCTCACCAAGGCCATGCGGCAGGACATGCTGCCCCACGGCATCAAGGTCACGCAGATCGCGCCCGGCCTGGCCGAGACGGAGTTCAGCCATGTGCGCTTCCACGGCGATGCCCACAAGGCGAAGCAGGTGTACCTCGGCATGGAACCCTTGCGCGGCGACGACATCGCCGACCTGGTGTGGTTCGCCGCCACGCGCCCGCCGCATGTGTGCATCAACGACCTGGTGGTGATGCCTACGGCGCAGGCCGCGAGCACGCAGGTGCACCGGAAGGGCTGAGCTACATTCGGCGCCAAATCAGCCAGCCATGAACAACGGAAACTGGGCCAAGACCCTCCTCTTCACCCTCATCGGCTTCGGCCTCGGCTGGGCCATCTGCTGCCTCACCTGCGGTCGTTGTGGCGGCGGTGATTGCAGCGGCGATCGCTGCGGCAAAGAGATGAGCTGCCACGGCGGCATGAGCCAATGCGACCACGGCGGCACGTGCTGCTCGGGCAAGGGCAGCACATGCGACAAGGAAGGCTGCGACCACAAGATGGGCGGCGCCTGCTGCAAGGGCCATGGCAAAGGCCACGGCGATGAGAAGGTGAACGCGATCGTGGCCGGCATCGAGAAGTCCGGCTTCCAAGGCGATACGACCGTCAGTATTGATGGCGGTGCGGTGCACATCACCCGCTCCGGCGAGAACACCACCGTTCGGGTGGAGATGTACAACGAAGAGGCCCACGAGCACGCGCATTGATCATGTCCAAGACCCTGAAGCGCATCATCATCGCCGTGGTCCTGCTCGGAGGTCTGTTCTTCGTCGGGTTCCAGCTGATGAAGCGCAGCACCAAGAAGCACAGCCCCGAGGCCACCTATTCCTATTTCAGCGGCGAGCAGGAGCTGATCAAGGTGACCTATTGCAGGCCGGCCAAGAAGGACCGAGAGATCTTCGGCGGCCTGGTGCCCTACGGCAAAGTATGGCGCACCGGCGCCAACGAAGCCACCACCATCGAGCTGGCCGCCGACCTCACGATTGGTGGCAAGCC
>DAORNP010000049.1:0-2686 GCA_035441065.1 Flavobacteriales bacterium
CCAGCCCTTCCAACTCGGCCGTGTCGCTTCACCTCCTCCACGCCCATCATCCCTTCGTATCGCGCGCTCACCATCGCTGGCAATGTGCTGGAGAAGGATGAGAAGGGAGAATTGCATCATGCGCTGGTTACCGACACCACCTTGCCCGATGAGGTGCAAGTGGAGTACGATGTGCGCTGAGGAGACTCTTCTTCCTAATTGCTCCTTGCCGTTCGCGTGACGATATGCTTCGTTCCTCGTGTTACGGTATTGCTGCGCATTGCCGTGCGATAGGTTGGCACTTCGCAACGGTCAAGTCCGTCGCGGCCCACCATGATTGCACGGTACGCCCTCCTGTTCAGCCTATTCAGGCTTGCGATACATGCGGCCCAAGGCCAAGCTTTTTCCGAACTCGACATCGGCGATGTGCGCGCACGGTTCTTCTCGAATGGCCGTGTTGCAGGCGGGGGGAGTGCAGGGAGCACTCAGTACGAGGTGCCCATCGGCGAGCCCGCTAGTCCGCTCTGTGTCGGTGGCCTGTGGATCGGTGGGCAGAGCACCGATGGTGGACTCCGCGTTTCGAGAACGCTCTATGATTCATTCGGGACCGCTCACTTCTTTCCAGGCCCCCTTACACTCAATGGCACAACAGATGCTGGCGCTTCCGCGAGCTACGACCAAGTGTGGCGCGTGAGCCGTGCCGAAGTGGACGCCCATCATGCCTATTTCCTCTGCCTCAATGATCCTGGCTGCGATCCGGCCATCCAATACCCGAACGGATACACGATCCCGCTTTCCTTCATGGGATGGCCAGCCATGGGTGAAGTCGCCGAGGGCTACGCAACTTACCTCGCGCCATTCCACGACTTCAATCAGGACGGCAATTACAATCCGGCCGATGGCGATGCGCCGTGCATCATGGGCGACCAAGCGCTCTTCAGCATTTTCAACGACTACCTCGGCAACGTGAATGGCAACACGGGCCTCGGTGTCGAAGTGCATCAAATGCCGTTCGCCTTCAACAGCTCGGATCCGGCCATTGGCCAAACGGTATTCGTCTCCTATCGCTTGATCAATCGCAGCAATCAGACCTACACGAACACGATGCTCGGCTTCTTCAACGATTTCGATATCGGCTGCGCCACTGACGACTTCATCGGTTGCGACCCATCGCGCAGTCTGGCATACGGCTACAACTGGGACAATGAGGATACCAGTTGCTTGGGCCAGGCCGGCTATGGTGTGCAGCCGCCGGCTTTCGGCATGACCCTGATCAAGGGCCCGCTGGTGGACGCCGATGGTGCGGATGATGCGCTCGGCAACACACTGCCCAATTGGAACGGCCGCGGATTCGGCGATGGCATCATCGATAACGAGCGCCATGGCCTATCTCACTTCATGTACTTCAACAGTACCGCATCACCCTGCTGCAACGACCCGGCAATCTCGCTCCATGCATACAACTACATGCGCGGCATCTGGAAGGATGGCACGCCAATGAGCTACGGTGGCAGCGGTTACAGCACCGATCCCTCAGCGCTGCTTTGCGCATTCATGTTCCCTGGTGATGGTGACCCCGTAGGCGCGGGTACAGGAGGCCAGGTGCAGAACCCGTGGAGCGAAACCGTGCAAACACCAGCGACACCCGATCGCCGTGGTTTGATGAGCATGGGCGCCTTCACACTGGAACCCGGCGAAAACATGCACCTGCTCTTCGCCTATGTGTATTCGCGCGCTGCGAGTGGCGGACCGGTGGCGAGCGTGGAAGCGCTGCGCTCGCGGGTGGATAGCGTTCTGGCTTTTGCGCAGACCCTGCCTGTTTGGAATGCAAACGAGGCGCTCGCCTTTGGCAATGGCTGTACTGACTACACCTCGGTGAGTGTGACCGAGGTGCCGGGCGCTCAACAGCTCACGATCTTCCCCGTACCCGTATCGGATGCGCTGCACTTCCATGCACCGACCGGCCTTGCTGGCGGATCATTCACCCTGCGCGATGCCACAGGCCGCACGGTCCTTCAGCAACGCATCATGCCTGATCGCAACACAATAGACGTAATCGGGCTCGCGAAGGGCGTGTACCTAGTCGAGGCCGTTGCCCGCACTACGCGGCTCACGTGCCGCGTAGTGAAGGAGTAGGAGCGACGTGTGCGCAACAGGGAGCCCTTCGAGCTAATCGAAGGGCTTCCTGCATTCACGCTGAGTTTGATTTACGCTGCTGTCGCACGCGAGCACACCGGCAGCAAGAGGAACCAGATCGCGCAAACGGAGTGGCCTGCCAGCAGCAGCATATTGGCACCGGGCCAGTGCATCACCTTGAACAGACCGCCGGCCACCACCGCGGTCACGGCGCCCACCAGCAGGGCCGGCCGATGCAACTGCACCGACATGGGCCCGGGCTTCCGGAACAGCAGTGGTGAAAGCGCGGCAATCACGAGCAGGCCACTGGCCAGGACGATGTAAACGGCGCCAGGCCAGTGCAGTGTCTTGAACAGGATGCCGATGAGGAGACCGGCGAAGGCGATGGAGCGGATGTACATGGGAAGGTGTTTGGAAGCTTAATGCTGCGTGCGCGTTTCCGTAACGGTCACCCCCGCCGGGCCGCTCTGCGCATCAGGTGCCAGGTGATGAACATGCAGAGACCAAGAATGAGCGTGGCCACGACGTAGAATGGCACGAATGCATCCGCCGTGAGCCATTCGCTGGTGTA
>DAORNP010000049.1:2696-3112 GCA_035441065.1 Flavobacteriales bacterium
GTCACGTACGCATCGATGATGCCATAGATGAACAACGCCATCAAGGCGCCTTGTAACACCAAGAACGCCCGACCAACCGCACGCATCGCAGGTCCTAAGCCACCACCACCTTCCGATTCATCATCTCCTCCACCGCATCCGCTTCCACGGGGATCTCGGCGAACAGATCGATCGGGTTGTCGCGCGTGGTGAGGATGTTGTTCTCCAGGCGGATGCCCAGCTTCTCCTCGCGGATGTAGATGCCCGGCTCCACGGTGAAGACCATGTCCGGCTGGATCATCTCGTTCCATAGGCCCACGTCGTGTACATCCAGGCCGAGGAAGTGGCTGGTGCCGTGCATGAAGTACTTCTTGTAGAGCGGCCGCTCGGGGTCCTGCTTCGCCACGTCGGTCTTGTCCAGCAGGCCCAGGCCGATC
>DAORNP010000049.1:3257-11240 GCA_035441065.1 Flavobacteriales bacterium
CCGTTCACCGGAATGCAACGCGTGAGGTCGCTCGCGTAGCCGCCGTACTCGCAGCCGAAGTCCATCAGGATAACATCGCCGTCGTTGCACACCTGGTCGTTGGTGATGTAGTGCAGCACGCAGGCGTTGTAGCCGCTGGCGCTGATCGGCGTGTAGGCATGCCCGCGCGATCCGTTACGGATGAACTCATGCGTGATCTCCGCCTCGATGGCGTACTCCTTCACGCCGGGCTTCACGAAACCGCACACACGTTGGAAGGCCTTGCCTGTGATCGCGATCGCGCGTTGGATCTGCGCAACTTCCTCTTTTGTCTTGCGACTGCGGATGCGGTGCATGATGGGTGCGCTGCGCTTCACGCTGTGCAAGGGGTATTGTGCGCGCAGCTCTTTGTTCTTGCGCTCCTCGCGTGTCTCCACCTCGTTGCCCTGTCGCAGGTGCTCGTTGCTGTTCAGGTACAGGTGTTCGCACTGCGGTAATAGGCGTTTAATCGTGGCCTCGTAGCTGCTCGTCCACAGCACGGTGGCGATGCCGCTCAGCTCGCTCGCTTCCTTCTGGCTGAACTTGGCGCCTTCCCAGATCGCGATCAGCTCGCTGGTCTCGCGCACGAAGAGGATCTCGCGGTCCTTCGGGTCCATGGCGTCGGGGAAGAGCAGCAGTATCGTCTCCTCCTGGTCGATGCCGCTGAGATAGAAGATGTCGCTGGCCTGCTTGAACGGCATGTGCCCATCGGCGCTCGTGGGCATGATGTCGTTGCTGTGGAAAATGGCGAGGCCGCCTTTCTCCATGGCTTGGCGGAAACGGGCGCGGTGCTCGCGGTAGGTGGCGGCTGAGAGCGGGGTGTATCGCATGATGCGAAAGTAGCGGGAGGTGAGGACACAAGACTCAAGTCACAAGACACAAGGCCCAAGGAACAAGGTGAAGGTCAAGTCAGCCTTGGAACTTGAGACTTGAACCTTGTATTTGGGCGCTCCGGCGCGGTACCCGTCGTGAAGAGGTGATACTTTGGCCCTATGCCCAAGCCCAACAAGACCCACGCCACCGCCGCCAGCGTCGATGCCTTCATCGACAAGCAGGGCAAGGAGGAAATGCGCGATGATTGCCGCGCACTGATGAAGCTGATGCACGAGCTCACCGGTGAGGAGCCGTACATGTACGGGCCTTCGATCGTGGGCTACGGCACCTACCACTATAAGTACGCCAGCGGCCACGAGGGCGATGCACCGCTCGCGGCCTTCAGCCCGCGCAAGCCGGAGCTGGTGCTCTACCTTGGCCAGGAGGCCTTGGAACAGGAGGCGCTTTCCAAGCTGGGAAAGCATAGGGCCACCAAAGGGTGCCTGTATGTGAAGCGCTTGGCCGACATCGACCTGAAGATGCTGAAGGTCATGTTGAAGAAATCAATCGCAGCCACGCGGAAGGCCTATCCGCAGAAGTAGCTGGCGTATCACGGCACGACCTTCGCCACGCCGCCGATCATGAGAACCATGCGCCTCCTCTATTACCTCGTTGTTGCGCTCCTTTTCGCTTCCTGCTCCCGCTACCAGGACGTGGTGCTGCACGAGATCACCGATGCCGAACTGATCAGCATGAACATGAAGAGCATCGCGCTCCGGATCGATGCACGGATCGAGAACCCCAACGGCTTCCGCATCCATGTGGAAGAACCGGATGTGGACCTCTTCCTCAACGACCGGTTCATCGGCAAGGCGCTGCTCGATTCAGCCCTGGTCCTGGACAAGAAGGCCACAAGCGTCTATCCCGTTTACATGCATGCCGATCTCGCTGGCGGGCCTGTGGTGGCCATGCTCATCACAAGTGCACTGAGCGGTGAAGTGAAGGTGGGCGCGAAAGGAACCGCTGCTGGCCGTGCTGCCGGGATCAAGAAGCGCTTCCCGTTCGAGGTGAGTCAGGTGATCAGCCTCAGGGACTGACCACCGGCCGCTTTTCCACCACCACTTCGATGCCCAGCAGGCCCGTGGCGATGCTCACGGCCTGCAAATGACCATGCGCATCGGGCCAGTCGCGATAGATGCTGCGCGCCATCCAATGCTCATCGAGGAAGCCGTCGCGAAAGGTGTAGGTGAGATAGGTGCGGTGGTCATCCACCTCGATCACCGCGTGCGTGGAAGTGACAGCAGGCTCATGGAATATGAAGTTCAACCACAGCAGCAAGCAAGTAACCAGCGGTCCGATCGCAAGCAGATTGAAGAGGAACCATTCGAGCCGTTCCATGCCCATGCGCAACCCGGAGCGCGCGTAAGGCAACAGGTTGCCGATGAAGCAAAGGCCGATGAAAAAGCGCAGCAGAAGGCCATGATTGATGAGCGTCCACGGCACGACCGTGAGCGCGCTCAACAGCGCAACGAACAGGCCGATGGCCATGAGGGTGCCCGGCCACCGGCGGTCGCGCACCCGCGATTGAACGTGCGATCCCACGTTCCGCGGTTGATCTCGGTGCGCTTTGGCACGCACGGCCAACCCGTGAGCGGTTTTCTTTGAAGCATCCATGCCGCACGGACAAAGTAATCAGGCCAACCGCCTCGCGCAGGAAAGCAGCCCCTACCTGCTCCAGCATGCGTACAACCCGGTCGATTGGTACCCGTGGGGCGAAGAGGTGTTCACCAAGGCGCGCGACGAGCAGAAGCTCCTGCTCATCAGCATCGGCTACAGCAGTTGCCATTGGTGCCATGTGATGGAGCGCGAGAGTTTCGTCAACCCCGCCATCGCAACGCTGATGAACGAGCGCTACGTGTGCGTGAAGGTGGATCGCGAAGAGCGGCCCGATGTGGACCACGTGTACATGACGGCCGTGCAACTGATGACCGGCCGCGGTGGCTGGCCCTTGAACTGCTTCGCCCTGCCCGATGGACGACCGGTGTACGGTGGCACTTACTTCCCTCCAGCGCAATGGAGCCGCGTGCTGGTTGACCTGCACCGCACATGGAGCGAGGAACCCGAGCGCGTGATGCGGCAGGCCACGCAATTGCAGCGCGGCGTGGCCAGCACCATGATAGCCCCGGAAGAGCAGGCGCCCATTGCCGAAGCGAAGCGTGCCGTGATGCGCATGGCGGAGCATTGGATACCGCGATTCGATCAGCAGCATGGCGGTCCGGACAAGGTGCCCAAGTTCCCGATGCCGAACAATTACCAGATGCTGCTCCGGCACGCGGCGCTCACGAGCGACCAGACCGTGATGCAGCATGTGGAGCTCACGCTAGACCGCATGGCGCTGGGCGGCATCTTCGACCAGGTGGGCGGTGGTTTCGCGCGCTACAGCACCGATGCGCTCTGGAAGGTGCCGCACTTCGAGAAGATGCTTTACGACAACGCACAGCTCGTATCGCTCTACAGCGCCGCATTCCAAGCCTTGAAGAAGCCCCTCTACCGCGAAGTGGCGGAACTCACGCTCGATTTCATCGCCCGCGAGATGACCTCGCCCGAAGGCGCCTTCTGCAGCGCGCTCGACGCCGACACCGAAGGGGAAGAGGGCCGCTTCTACGTGTGGACCGAAGCGCAATTGCAGGATGCCCTTGGCGCGGACTACGATCTCGCGAAAGCCTACTACGACATCGGCGGTCAGGCGCTATGGGAGCACGGGCGCAACATCCTGCGGCGCGGCATACACGATGCCGACTTCGCGCGCGCCTTCGGCATCAGCGAAGTGGAGCTTGGCGAGCGCATCGCATCCATTCGAAGACGACTGCTGGAAGTGCGCAACGAACGCGAGCGCCCCGGCCTCGACGACAAATGCCTCACGAGCTGGAACGCACTCATGATCACCGGGCTCTGCGATGCCTACGAGGTCTTCGGCGAAGAGCGCTCGCTCGCCGCCGCGACACGCACGATGCAGCACCTGCTCACCCATTGCCGGCAAGCCAACGGCGGCTTGTGGCACAGCTGGAAGGATGGACGAGCGAGCATCAATGGCTATCTGGAGGATCACGCTTTCATGATCGAGGCGCTGCTCGCGCTCTATGGCGTCACCTTCAACGAATGCTGGCTCAACGAGGCGCTCGCACTCGCCGAGCACGCCATCCGACATTTCCGCGACGAGCGCACCGGCTTCTTCCATTTCACCAGCGACCTGGATGCGCCGCTCATCGCCCGGCCCATGGAACTGGAGGACAACGTGATCCCATCGTCGAACTCCGCCATGGCACGCGGACTCTTCACCTTGGGTACCCTCCACGACGATGAGCGGCTGATCGGCATGGCGCGCCGAATGCTGGAAGGCATGCTGCCCCGCCTGGACGCAGCGCCCATGGCCCATAGCAATTGGGGCCAGCTGGCGCAGGCCATGGCATGGCCGCTGCACGAGATCGCCATCACTGGCCCGGAAGCCCTGCGGATCAGGCAGGAATTCGCGCCGCACCACATCCCCAACCGGATGTTCATGGGCACATTGAATCGTTCGCAACTGCCGCTGCTGCGGGAGAAATCGCTGCCGGGGAGCATGATCTTTGTCTGCGTGGAGAAGAGCTGCCAGCTCCCGGTGCCCACCGTGCAGGAAGCCCTCTCCCAATTGCGATGAGTCCCTTCCGCCCCGCTCACTTCCTCCTGCCGCTAGCCTTCACATCCACTGCGATGGGCCAGGCCCTGCTGATCATGCCCGGCACCGAGGATCCGGACATGCCGGTGTTCAATGAGCGCTTCATCGCGCGCAACGGCATCGCCAGCATCGTCGGGGAGCGCATGATCAAGCGTGATGGCGAGCCCATGCGCCCCGAACGGGAGCGCCTGCTCTTCAAATTCGATGAACACGGACGACAGTTGTACAGCAATCACTCCTATGGCCAGCCCGGAACAGGGCGCGACACGGCATCAGTGCTTTACTACCGGGACGAGAAAGGGCGCGTGAACCGCAGATTGCGCAACGACCTCGGCGGCCATTTCGCTTTTGCCCTGGAACTCGACGATCAAGGGCGGGTGACGCGGGAAACCTACCAGCGCATCGAGAACCTTGGCACCAACCGGTATGAATTGATCCCCGGCGCGATCATCGAGATCAGCGACGAGCACTACCGCTATGCGCAGCTGAACGATACCACCCTGCGCAAGTCATACCTGAACAACCTCGAACTCCCGTACCGCGACCAGGTCTTCATCAGCAACAAGCAGGGCTATTTGCTGCGCATCGAGGATGAATACATCGTGAGCCGTCGTCGAGGCCGCATCGACTTCAGCTATGATGAGAATGGGCGCCTCGCGGAACGCACAGAGCAGCCCGATCTCGCGCAATCGCGCATCACCCGCCATCGGTGGCAGTACGATGCGGCCGGCAACGTCATCGCTGGTGAGTATTGGCTCGGCGATAAACAGGTGAGCCGTGACGAATACGTGTATGAAGAGGCCACCTTGCTGCCCAAGGCGCGCTTGCGGAAGGATCTCGCAACGGGCAACATCCACGTGCTGAAGCTCACGGCCACGCGGCGCTGAGGACGATCAAGGCCGCTGCACCTTTCTCGGTTGCGTCACGTTGGCTTCCTTGCCGTAGCGCGGCACCAGGTAGGCCAGGTCATTGGTGCGGCCTACGAGCAATCGCCGCTCGGCCAAGGGAATCATGGCACGCGCATGCGGACGGATATCGCGCAGATGCGCGATTTCCGGGTGCCTCGCCCAAAAGTCCTCGGCCTTGTCAGCACCATCGCCGAAAACGGTGCATGCGCCGACCTTTTCCGCCCATGCCTCATCGAGCACGAGCGGGTGCTCTTCGCCAACCTCACCATCCACGAAGCGCTGCGTGAATACTTCCATGCGCCGTGCATCGATCATGGGGAAGAGCGTACCTCTATCGATGCCACTCGAATTCACCAGCGTTTCCAAGGTGCCGATCCCGATAATAGGGATCCGCAGGGCGTAACACAGGCCCTTCGCCGCACTGAGTCCGATGCGCAGCCCCGTGTAGCTTCCCGGACCGATGCCCACGGCGACCGCATTCAAATCGCGCATCGCGATGCCTCCTTCGCGCAGCACCTCCTCAATGAAGACATTCACCTTCTCCGCATGGATGTGCCTCTCGCTTTCCAGACCGCGCTCCGCGAGCAGCACGCCGTCTCGACCAAGCGCAACGGAGCAGAGCTTGGTGGCGGTCTCGATGCAGAGGATCAGCGGCACGCTTACAAAGAAACGGGCATCCCTTGCAGGATCTCGAGGTACTTCTGCGCCATCAGGTACTGGTACTTGGCGGCGATCTGGTCGGCCTGCGAGCGGTTCACGGTGGCCTTCACGGTGGCCAGCTCCATGCTGGTGATCACACCCTGCGTGAAACGCTCGGTGGCGTAGGCTTCATTCAGGGATGCGGCATCGACGGCCTTTTGCGCGGCCAGGAACTGTTTGTAAGCCGAGCGCTGCGCCACAATGGCGTCCAGCACGTTGCGCTGCAAGTCATTGCGCACGGCAGTGAGGCTATTGCGCGCGCGCTCATGCTGCACCCGCGCACGGTCGATGGCTAACCGGTTCTGCTTCTGATTGAAGAGCGGCACATTGAGCTGGAAGAGCAGGCTCTGGTTCAGGTTCTGATCGAGTTGGGTGCTGAATGGCGTTAGCTCGGTGTTCACATTGAAGGTTGGTGCGTACACCAGATCACCACCGAGCGTACTGCCGATGACCACCGGATTGCCGAGGGTCGGCTCCCCCACTTGCCGGAAGTTGCGACCGCTGTAGCCTGTACCGAGAGAGCCGTTCACACCAAGGGTGGGCATGCCGCCCGCCCTCGCGATGCCAATGCCCTTCTCGGCGCTTTCAACTTGTGTCTCTGCTTGTGCGAAGCTGGGATTGGTGCGCAGCACTAGGGCGAGCACTTCGTTGGGATCCACCGTTGGTTCGGTGATGCGCAGCCCGCTGATGGCAGGTGCTTGGATGTTGAAGCTGAGCATCTCTTGCGGCTCCAGTTGCAGCGCGCGGCCTAGGGCGAGCATGCGCTGATCGGCCTGGTTACCGAGGTCCACGATGGTGAACTCCTCCTGCGCCAATTGCGATTCGATCGCGAGCAGGTCGGCACGGGCAACGCGGCCCGCTTCCACCAACGCCTCGGTGCGTGAGATCTGTTCGCGCGTGCTAGCCGCCTGTGCTTCGGCGGCGGCTTTGCGCTCGCGCAGCGCCACCACATCAAGGAAGGCTTGCACCGTTTCCAACCGCGCTTGATTGCGGGCCGCTTCGATTCCTAAACGCGCGGCCTTCGCATCGACCTCGTTCTGCTTGATCACCGATTGCTTACGGAAGCCCTCGAACAAGCTGAGCGTGCTGCTCAGGTAGAAGTTGTTCGTCTGCACGCGGTCGTTCGCGAAGGTGTTGGTGAAGCGATCGATCACGCGGCCGTAGTTGTAGCCGTGCGTGGCGCCACCGTTCAGGTCCGGAGCCAAGGCCCAATAGCCCTGGTCCTTGGTCTTGTCGGCCAGATCCGCATCGAGCTGGGCATTGAGCACCGCCAGGCTGCGCTCCTCGGCGCGCTTCACGCACAGCTCAAGGGTCCAGGCCTGCTGGGTGAAGGCGGTGGCTCCGCAGAGCAAGGCCGCAAGGGAAAGGAAGGCTCTCATGTTCCGGTTCTCCCGCTAGGAATGCGGGAGCGGATCAAAAGTACCGGGAGGCCTCTGACAGGAAAGGCGGCTGTGATGAGCGGCGGTATGGCGGGCCGATCAGTTGGCGATGACCTTGATCTCCACCCGGCGGTTGGCCTCGCTCTCCTCCTTGTTCTTCGGGTTGGGATAGAGCATCTGGGAGTTGCCGAGACCCACGTAGGACAGCCGGTTGGGTTCCACATCGTTAACCACGAGGAAATCGTAAACGGTCTTTGCCCGAGAGGTGCTCAGTTCGATGAACTCCTTCTTGTTCTTGAAGGTGGGGCCGTTCACGTGGCCTTCGATCTCGATGCGCACCATGGGATTGAGTTGAAGGAAACGCAGCAGCAGCAACAGACTCGCCTCGCTCTGGCGCATCACCTTGTCCTCGTTGCCCACGAAGCGGATATCGTCGAGCACCACGCGCTCG
>DAORNP010000049.1:11250-11556 GCA_035441065.1 Flavobacteriales bacterium
CCGGCGCCTACGGGGTTAAGCTTCACCTCCACCTTCACCTCAGGCGAGGTGCTTCCCTTCAACCGCAAGGTCTGGAACATGTAACCTTGGCGTACGCAGCCGATCTTCAGGTTGCGGTACATGTCCATCTCGAACTGGTAGCTGCTCTTGCCCTTGGCCTCCACCACCTCATTGAAGCGCATGCCATCGATGGTGAGGTTGGCATCCACGGGCTTGCCCGTTTTGCCATCCACCACGGTGATGTGCAGTTGCTGTTTCTTCTTGGTGGTCTCCTCGGGATCCGGCTCGGGCGGCGGTGGCGGAGGG
>DAORNP010000049.1:11570-23123 GCA_035441065.1 Flavobacteriales bacterium
GGTCGTAGTGGAAGCGGATGGTATAGCCCGCAAGCGGTCGATTCTGGTAGTCGATCACGATGTAGAAGAGGTCGCCCTGCTTCACTTCTATGGCACGGCTGAAGCTGCTGCCCACGCCGCTGCGGACGTAATCGTCGGTGGAGTCCTTCTTCAGGCCGCAGATGCTGCGGTTGCTCTTGTCGTTGCGCGAGATGTTGCTGCGGATGGGCTGCACCTGCTTGGTGGCGATCTTGTCGCAAATGCCCGGGATGGCGCCCTCGAAGACGAGGAAGTCGATGTCGTCCTCGATGTTATCCGGGATGATGCTGAAGCTGAGCGTGGTGGTGGCCGGACTGCGGAACTTGTACCAGGTGGTGTGGTGCTCGCGCTCGAACCACTGTTTGTGGTCGCTGGGGTTCTCCTTGATCTCGAGCTTGTTGCCGAAGCCACGCACGGCCTGCGGCTGGTGGAACACCGAATCGGCGATGAAGATGGCGCCCGTGCAATCACCGTTCTCCTGGGAGAGCGGCACGGAGGTGCGTTGTGCCAGCGCAGCTTGCGCGAACGCAACAGCGACCAGCATGGAGAGACTGCGGGCCAAATTCACGGCCCGTTCATACGGGCTCGTCCGCCGAGAGGTTCAATACCCCAAGTTGCTCCCCAGCCACCGCTCCATCCACTCCACGCTTTCGCCCTTGCGCCGCGCGAGTTCTTCGATCTGGTCCTTGGCCACGCGGCCCACGCCGAAGTACTTGTTCTTGGGGTGGGCGAAGTAGGAGGCGCTCAACTCATTTGCGCCTTATTCAACTGCTCCCGCAGGAACTACTCGCTTCTGCGCAAATGCAGCACCTCTTCCTCCAGGTGCTTGATGCGCTCCAGCAGTTGCTCCCGCTCTTTGGCGCTGGCCTCGTGGTAGGTGTTGTGCATGCCCACCACCGTATTGTCGTTGCACTGGTGGAAGAGCACCTTCTCGTCGAAGCTCAACAGGTCCATGAGCGACATGCCCAGCACCTGGGCAATGGCTTCCAGCTGTGGCAAATCCAGTTTGGTCTCCCCGGCTTCATAACGGCTATAGGTCTTGGGGTTGGCCAGCTTCAACCGCTCAGCCATGTACTCTTGGGTGTAGCCGCGCAAAGCCCGCACCTTGCGGATCTTCTCGCCGTAGGGGTTCTTCTCCATGTCAACAAATGTCGGAATCAGACCCAACTTTGTCGGAAAGGTACTTTGATGGACAAAACAGGCGTTGGAGGTTTGCCTTGCGCCAAGGCTCGAACACATACCCGCCGAACCGCCTGCCGTGAGGTAGCCGAACAAGATGGTGGAAGTGAATGCCGGGACCAGGGCGTGAGCGGAAGCCGAAAAGCTCGGAGAGAGTAGGCACCAGAAATAACAATGCAGCAATGAAGAAGGTATCATTCAACAAGGACAGCTTCATCGCCAAAGGCGAGGCGCTCTCGGCCAATGCGATGAAGGGCATACACGGCGGCGCCAACTCCCAGAGTACGGGCGATACCGATAACACCACTTGGCTCCGTGGCACGGATAGTGGCGACCCGTCTACGAGCTTCAGCACCGACTACATCTATAAGCGCTGACCACGTGCAGCACAGCGATCAGGCCCCACGGGTTTCAACCCCTTCGGCCGGGTGGGGAAGTGCGGCCGCGCGCGTTGCTCCACGCCGAGTGGCGCGCGCGGCAATCTCCTCTGCCTTGGCCGTCCATTTCAACGGCCTTCTTCTGCACGTGGTGATGCTGTTGGTTGGTTGCACGGCTGGCGCGCAGGATGCCTGCCGTCAACTGGCCTATGGCAAAGCCGTGATCGCACGGGTCGACAGCTTGTCTCAGGCCGGATTGAAGCTCCCGGATGCGGGCGCCGATATCCAAGTGGATGCGATGGGCTGCGAGCAAGTGCTGTACTTGATTAATTATGCGCACGAACTAGGGGCGACCGGCCTCGCGCACCGGTGCTTCGAGCGCTTGGTTGCATACGGCGGCCTGCTCCCCGATGAAGCGGCCGCGAGCAATGCCGTGTTGACTGAGATGTTCCACGGCTCTGACTCGATAGGCCGCAGGCTCTCTGTGCAGCGTCTTTACCCGGTGTTCCTTGCAGCCCATGGCGAGCGGCTTGAGGCGATGGGCAGGCTTCAGAGCATGTACAACAGGGATCAGGCGGTGAGGTTGCTCGATGCTCGCTCACTTGGCAAGGGGAGCAACCCCGATTGCCCCGTTGCGCACCAGGAGCTGGCCGCAGCGGTGGACAGTATGAATTTCGCCGAACTGCTGGAGCTGTGCAGGCGGCAAGGTGAGCTGCCGCTAAGCGACCGCTATGGCTGGCGGGCCACCGGCATCGTAACCACCGTACTCCTCCACAACGGCAGACGACCCAATGCCAGCCAGCGATGGAGGGCGATATGGCCGTACGTCGCAGATGCCATGAGGAAGTGCCGTGTTGACGAGCGCTTCCTGGCTGTTTATGATCAGGCCTACTTCACCCTGCACGGCGCTCAATGGTTCGGCACGATAGAAGGACTGCCCGGTATCCCGGAAGTCACTGCTACAGCGAGGCGCACTACACTGGCTATTGAGTGATCCTGATCTTCTCGAATAACGACGACCATTCAACGAATGACGTCATTGATTGGCTCCTTAGCTGGAATGCGCCTTTTGAGCGGGCCAATGAGGACACCCGTGTGGACTTGCTGGCGTATTCGATCGATGACAAGGGGGTTCGATACAGGATCAGGGTCAATGAGAGGGTGTTGGATTCGTCGGATATCACGGCAATCTGGTTTCGTCGTGGCGGACTCTGGCTCCATGCCGAACAGGTGACGCTGCCTCCGGAGCATGAGGCGTTTAGCGCGTTCATCAACGACCAACTAGCCGAGGACACCCATTCCGTTAGGCAGGCGCTACTCAGCCACCAAAGGGGGCTTTCGCTGAACTCCGAAGCCCTGGCAAACGTGAACAAGCTGGAGGTGCTGAGCCAGGCTGCCGCTGTCGGGCTGAAGGTGCCGTGCACATTGGTTACCTCCTGCCGCAGCGAAGCCCTCAAGTTCGCTCGGCAGTATGGATCGGTGGCTAACAAGAACATTTCGCCCGGAGTGATTCCGGCAAGGGGGGCGTTCAGGGCTGAGGGCTGTACGGTCAGGCTGCAAGCACGGGACATGGAGGATCTGCCGGACTCCTTCGGCCCCTTTCTATTCCAGCAATACCTGGAGAAGTACGTCGAGCTTCGGATCTTCTATCTGGATGGGGAGTGCTTCGCCAGCGCGATCTTCAGCCAGCAGGACGAACGCACGCAGGTTGATTTCCGCAACTACAATTATGAGACCCCGAACCGAACGCCGCCCTTTCTCCTGCCGCTGGGCGTGCAGGACAAGGTTCGCGCGCTGATGCGGCTTCTGGGGCTGAACTGCGGCTCTATCGACATGATTCTTACGCCGTCGCTCGAGTACTATTTCCTAGAGGTGAATCCGGTGGGGTTGTTCTGGCAGGTCTCCCACCCCTGCAACTACGGCCTAGAGAAACAGATAGCACTTTGGCTAACACATGGAGGAGCACGAGATTGATTCGGCGAACGCTGCCATCCGCGAATGCCGCCTGGCCCCGATGTACCTGAGGCAGGCAACGTTCGCGTTGCCTGCCATTCCGTCCTCCTCCATCCTTCAGCAATCGCCGGCGCACAGGACCGTTTGCTTCGGTCGTCGTGTCGCGCACAGGTCAATAGCAACCGCCAATGCGAAATCTTCTGAAAGTACACGCACAGGTTGCACTGGTTAAGGGTTTCTCCCGTGCGGCCGTGTATGACCTGCAACGGGAGAAGTACTATTTCATGCGCCTGGCGATAGCAGATTTCCTGCAGCACAAGCTGCCATGCGAGCGTGAATTGCTGGACGAGGCCCTGGGAGAGCATTATGAGCCGGCCACGGAGTACTCCCAGTGGCTGATCGACAACGAATTGATTTTCGCCGTGCCAGAGGAACTTATTTGGAACTTCCCGGCCATTGCCGATGATGTGAATATCCCAGGTCGCCTGCTCTCGGCGACAGTGAGCGCCGTTCAGGTATCCGCTGCGCTGGTTGATGCCCTATGCGCCCTGGGTGTCCGGCATCTAATTGTCGATTGCCGGGGCATGAGTCTTCAGGCAGCTGTTGAGGCGATCCCCCGTATTCCGGTGGAAGCGCCCTTATCCTCCATTACGATCTGGGGGGATAGCGAACAGATGTGCGCCGAATTGCAAGCCTCGAGGGCGATACAAGCCCGATTGAGCGTCGTGGGAGCCCTGAGGCCCCAAGCCCTCTCAACTAGCACTGCTTCCAGCCCGGCTGATATGATGCCGGCCATGAGATGCAACCTGACCCATTTCCTGCACGCACGGCGCTTCAACGCGGCGTTCCATATGCACATCGACATTTCGGCGAAAGGTGCGCTGGCCGAGGGCAACGGAGTGAGTCGGGCAATTGGGCAGCTTGATGCGACCGATCCTTTGAAGAGCTTGCTGGATTCCGAAACCAAGCGAGGCTTGGACGGTGCGAAGAAGGATCGCACGCACATCTGCAGGGAATGCGAGTTCCGATACATGTGCACCGACCCAAGGGAGCCATTGCAGGCTGATGGGAGCGAATGGTATCACGCCACCGAGTGCAAATACAATCCCTACATCTGCAAGTGGAAAGGCGAGGAGGGTTACCGCACCCTGGCCGAGTGCGGCGTAGTGAGCAACGCCGAAGGCTTCAGCATCGACCACGAGCGCATCGCCGCCATCAACGCCGAACTCTGGGTTGAATGAGCTTCCCCTTCTACCAGCAGCCCGGCTTTATGGACTGCGGGCCAACCTGCCTGCGCATGGTGGCCAAGTACCATGGGCGGGCCTTGGCGCTGGAGAAGCTGCGGGTGCTGTGCGAGACCACGCGCTCGGGTAGCCACCTGCAGAATATCGCCTCGGCCGCTGAGGCCATTGGCTTCCGCACCCTGGGCGTGAAGGTGCCGCTCACCAAGTTGATCGCAGAGCAACCTCTGCCCTGCATCTTGCACTGGAACAGCAGCCATTTCGTGGTGCTGCACCGTATTACCGGCGGCAAGCGCAAAAAGCCTCTTACACTTCATATTGCAGATCCCGCCCACGGGCTGCTTACCTACACCGAAGCCGAGTTCCTGGAGCTCTGGATCGGTAAAGGCGCGGATCGCGAGACCAAGGAAGGCATCGCTTTACTGCTGGAACCCACACCACGCCTTGCCGAGCGCGAGGCTGATGATGACGGCCCTCCCAAGGGCTTCGCGTTCCTCTCTCGCTACCTCACCCCGCACAAGAAGTTCATCGTCCAGCTGGCCATCGGGCTGCTGGCGGCCAGCTTGATCCAGTTGCTCTTCCCCTTCTTGACCCAAAGTGTGGTGGACGTCGGCATCCAGCGGCGCGATCTGAGTTTCATCTACCTGGTGCTCATCGCCCAGCTGTTCCTATACCTGGGCAGCACCGCCATCGAGCTGATACGTGGCTGGATACTGCTGCATCTGAGCACGCGTATCAACATTTCGCTGATCTCCGACTTCTTCATCAAGCTGATGAAGCTGCCCATCGGCTACTTCGATAGCAAGCAGACCGGCGATATCCTGCAGCGCATCAACGACCACCAGCGCATCGAGCAACTGCTTACCACCAGCACGCTGAGCGTACTGTTCTCGCTGTTCAACATCGTGCTCTTCGGCGCGGTACTGGCCTGGTACAGCCCGTTGATCTTCGGCACCTTTATGCTGGGCAGTGCGCTTTACGTGGGTTGGGTGTGGCTGTTCATGGCCCGCCGCCGCGATCTGGATTTCAAGCGCTTCGCACAAATGGGTGCCGAGCAAAGCAAGGTGATCGAGCTGGTGCAGGGCATGCAGGAGATCAAACTGCACAATGCCGAACGGCAGAAGCGCTGGGGCTGGGAGGAGTTGCAGGTGAAGCTGTTCAAGGTGGGCATGAAGGGCCTGGCCTTGCAGCAGACACAGCAGATCGGCGGCGGCTTGGTGAATGAGGTGAAGAACCTGTTCATCACCATCCTGAGCGCCAAGTTGGTGATCGATGGGAGCATTACGCTGGGTATGATGATGAGCATCTCCTACATCATCGGACAACTGAACAGCCCCATTCAGCAGTTGATCGGTTTCGTCTACACGGCACAGGATGCCAAGATCGCGTTGGAGCGCTTGAGCGAGGTACACGGCCGCGCGGATGAGGAAAGCGAGGATGACGCCATCCACGATATCCCGGCAGACCAGGACATCTTCTTGAACAGGGTTACGTTCCGCTATCCTGGCAGTGCAGAGCCGGTGCTGAACGACCTCGAACTCGTTATCCCTGCGCGGAAGACCACGGCGATCGTTGGTTCGAGCGGCAGTGGCAAGACCACGTTGATGAAATTGCTCTTGAAGTTCTACCCGCCGAGCGGCGGCGAGATCCGTTATGGGAGCGCACCATTGGAGCAGGTGGCACGCAGTACTTGGCGCGACCATTGCGGTACCGTGATGCAGGAGGGTTTCATCTTCAACGATACCGTGGCCAACAACATCGCCATCGGCCAGGACCGCATCAATCAAGACCGCTTGGTCCATGCTGCATCGGTGGCGAACATCAGGGACTTCATCGATGCCTTGCCGCTGGGCTACAACACCAAGATCGGAGCCGAGGGCTTGGGCATGAGCACGGGCCAGAAGCAACGCATGCTGATCGCTCGCGCAGTATACAAGCAGCCTCGGCTGTTGTTGTTCGATGAGGCCACCAGCGCCTTGGACGCCAGCAACGAGCGCACCATCATGGACAATTTGGAACGCTTCTTCGTAGATCGAACAGCCGTGGTGATCGCGCATCGCCTTAGCACTGTGAGGCACGCGGACAACATCGTGGTGCTGGATCAGGGCCGCATCGCCGAGCAGGGCACACACGAGCAACTGATCGCCGAACAAGGCATCTACTTCCGGCTGGTGAAGGATCAATTGCAGTTGGAAACGTTGGCGAGCACCGATGCCTGAAGTCGGCTCGGATATCCACATCCCTTCGCCTGCGGAGAACGGGAGCATTGGCTACGTCGAGCTGCGCAGCGAGGGCGTACAAGAAGTATTGGGCCGCATACCACCTTGGACCATCCGCTACGGCATCACGGTGATCTTCGGTCTCATCCTGCTGTTGCTCTTGCTGGCCTGGCTGATCCGCTACCCGGATGTGATCGTGGCCAAGGGTGTGCTTACGAGCCTTGATCCACCGCGCGAGGTGCCGGCACGCGCAGAAGGCCGTTTGATGGCACTCAAGGTGACGGATGGTGCGGAAGTAGCGCAAGGTGAGGTGCTGGCGGTGATCGAGAGCGCGGCCCAGCCTGCGGCGATCGACAGTTTGCACCGTATGCTGCCCATACTGCACGACCTATTGTCCAGTGAGCGAGACAGCCTACCCACCTTGTCTGATCTTGAACTGGGCGCAGGGCAGCGCAGTTGGGCCGATGCACGCGCACTGGCCAGCGAACTGCTGCGATGGCGAACCGACTCCTACCGCGAGCAACGCTATGCGTCGCTCCGGCAGAAGATCGCCCTGTTCAAACGCTTGATCCAAACGGCGGAACAGCAACTGGTCTGGGCGCGGCGCAAGCAGACCAACGCCATTGCAGAGGCACGCGTGGATACCACCTTGTTGAACAAAGGGGTCATGGCCGCCAGCGAGTACCGCACGCGCCAGAACGCCTTCATCGACCAGCAACTGAACGTGGGCAGCCTTGAAGCGAGCCTGCATCAGCAACGCATCACCTTGGTGGAACTCGAAAGCCAGTTGGCCGATCAGCTCTTCACCGATGAGAGCAAGCAACGTGAATTTGAACAACGACTGCGCAGCGAAATGAACGGTCTACAGGCCTTTCTCGATAGCTGGCACCTGAGCAACGAGGTGACCGCGCCTTGTGCAGGGCGCCTGCACTACGCGCAACGTTTGAACACGGACCAGCCGGTAAAGAACGCGGAACTACTCTTCCGGGTGCTCCCTACCAACCCCACCTATCTCGTGGAAGCTACAGCGCCTGTGCGTGGTGCGGCCAAGGTGAGGGAAGGTCAAGCAGCTTATATGCGCCTGGACGGGTATCCCGCAGATGAATTCGGCCGCTTGATCGGTACGGTGGAACATGTCGCACTCATCCCGGGTGAAGAGGGCTATCGTCTGCGCATCGCTCTTCCTCAAGGACTGAAGACCTCCTTCCATCGCACTCTGGCCTTCAAGCCCGAGATGAACGGCCAAGTGGATGTGGTAACTCGTGATCGCTCGGTGCTGGGGCGCATCGTGGATCGGTTGCGGGGAGCGATGGATCGGTAAGAGAGACGTTGTACACTCAGTACCCCAGGTTGCTCCCCAGCCACCGCTCCATCCACTCCGTGCTTTCGCCCTTGCGCCGCGCAAGGTCCTCCACCTGGTCCTTGGCCACGCGGCCCACGCCGAAGTACTTGCTCTTGGGGTGCGCGAAGTACCAGCCGCTCACCGCCGCCGCCGGGCTCATGGCCAGGCTCTCGGTGAGGGTGATGCCGGTGTGCCTGGTGGCGTCCAATAGGCGGAAGAGCTCGGGTTTCTCGGTGTGGTCGGGGCAGGCGGGGTAGCCCGGCGCCGGACGGATGCCCTGGTACTCCTCCTTGATCAGCTGTTCATTGGTGAAGGGCGATGCCTCGTAGCCCCACAGCTCCTCTCGCACGATCTCGTGCAGTTTCTCCGCGAAGGCTTCGGCAAGTCTATCCGCAAGTGCCTTCAGCAAGATTGCGCTGTAGTCATCGTGCGCGGCCTCGAAGCGCTTCACGCGTTCGTCCACGCCGTGGCCAGCGCTCACCGCGAAGCCGCCGAGGAAGTCGGGCGTGCCGGCCGGGGCAATGAAGTCGGCCAGGGCGAGGTAGGGCACGCCGGGGGCTTTCTTCGATTGCTGACGGAGGGTGTGCACCCGGCCAACCACCTTGGTGCGCGATGCATCAGCGTGGATCTCGATGTCGTCGTGATCGACCGTGTTCGCGGGCCAAATGGCGGCCACCCCATGCGCCTGGATCCACTGCTCCTTCACGATGCGGTCGAGCATCTTCTGCGCATCGTTGTAGAGGCGCTTGGCTTCTGCTCCCACTACTTCATCTTCCAGGATCCGCGGGAATTTGCCCGCCAGTTCCCAGGCCATGAAGAAGGGCGTCCAATCGATGTAGGGCACCAGTTCGGCCAGCGGGTAGTTGCGGTAGCTGAAGATGCCTGTGCTCTTGGGCGCTACGGGCGGCTCAGCCGCAAAGTCGATCGTGAACTTCTTCGCGCGGGCTTCTTCCAGCGGCACGTACTCCTTTTCGCGTTGGTGGCCTTCGTACTGCGTGCGCACCCGGTCGTACTCGGCACGCGTGTCAACTTCGAAACGCGCACGCTCGTTGTCGCTGAGCAGGTTGCTCACCACGGGCACACTGCGCGAAGCGTCGATCACGTGTACCACGGGCTTGCTGTAGTGCGGCGCGATCTTCACGGCGGTGTGTACGCGGCTGGTCGTAGCGCCACCGATCAGCAACGGGGTCTCGAAGCCTTCACGCTCCATCTCCTTCGCCACGTGTACCATCTCGTCCAGCGACGGTGTGATCAATCCGCTGAGTCCGATGATGTCCACCTTCATCTCGCGGGCGGTCTTCAGGATGGTGGCGCTCTGCACCATCACGCCGAGGTCGATCACCTGCCAGCCGTTGCAGGCGAGGATCACGCCCACGATGTTCTTGCCGATGTCGTGCACGTCGCCCTTCACGGTGGCGAGCAGCACCTTCTTCGCGTCGGACTTCATGCTGCCCATGACCTGTCCGGCCTTCTTCTCTTCGAGGAAAGGTTCGAGGTAGGCCACGGCACGCTTCATCACGCGGGCGCTCTTCACCACTTGCGGAAGGAACATCTTTCCTGATCCGAACAGATCGCCCACCACGCTCATGCCCGCCATCAGCGGGCTTTCGATCACGATCACGGGGTCCACGTACTTCACGCGGGCCTCTTCGGTATCCACCTCGATGAACTCCGTGATGCCGTGCACCAGCGCGTGCTTCAAGCGCTCCTCCACGGTGCCTTCGCGCCATGCGGCTTGTGCTGCCACGGCTTCTGCTGAGGGCGCACCCTTGAACTGCTCGGCGAAGGCCACCATGCGTTCGGTGGCATCTGGGCGACGGGCCAGCAGCACATCCTCCACGTGTTCCAGCAGGTCCTTCGGGATATCGTCGTACACACCGATCTGGCCCGCGTTCACGATGCCCATGTCCAGCCCCGCTTTGATGGCGTGGTAGAGGAAGGCCGTGTGGATGGCCTCGCGCACGGGTTCGTTGCCGCGGAAGCTGAAGCTCACGTTGCTCACGCCGCCGCTGGTCAAAGCGCCGGGGAGGTTCTGCTTGATCCAGCGCACGGCCTCGATGAAGTCGATGGCGTAGCGATCGTGCTCGGCCATGCCGGTGGCCACGGTGAGGATGTTCGCGTCGATGATGATGTCGTGCGGCGCGAAGCCCGCCTTCTTGGTCAGCAGATCATAGCTCCGTTGCGCAATGGCGATGCGGCGCTCGAAGTTGTCGGCCTGGCCCTGCTCGTCGAAGCACATCACCACGGTGGCGGCACCGAGGCGACGGATGATCTTGGCCTGCCGCAGGAACTCCGCTTCGCCTTCCTTCAGGCTGATGCTGTTGGCGATGCCCTTGCCTTGCAGGCATTTCAGGCCAGCCTCCACCACGGCGAACTTGCTGCTGTCCACCATCACCGGCACGCGCGCGATGTCGGGCTCGGCGGCGATGAGGTTGAGGAACTTGGTCATGGCCTCCACGCCATCGATCATGCCCTCATCGAGGTTCACGTCGATCACCTGCGCGCCGTTCTCCACCTGCTGGCGGGCCACGGACACGGCCTCATCGTAGTTGCCGCTCTTGATCAGCTTACGGAAGGCCGCGCTGCCCGTGACGTTGGTGCGCTCGCCGATGTTGACGAAGTTGGAACCGGCGAAGATTCGCAGGGGCTCGAGGCCGGAGTAGGTGGGGATGGACATATCAGTGCGGGTTCACCACAGAGGCACGGAGGGCACAGAGATTTGGAATGGACAGGACAGACAGGAAATCAGAAAATGAGTCCATGACGTTACACACTAGTTCACGGGGTTCTAATACGCGCTATCCAGTAGCCAAATGCTGAATCCTCCTCGAGATAAATCGGTCCATTGTAAACGTGAACCGCTATCGTGTCGCGCAGAATCTCAATGCTTCTAACACCGCCGTCGTTGACCTCTAGGATCTTCTTCGTTCTGTTACCCTTCACCACCTCCACATGTTCGTGCATAGTCGAGATGGAACTAGTGGACCATGAACGCACCTCAATATCCGATCCACGTAACGTCTCCTCGTCTAGCCGTTCCAATGGCGGGGAACATGCCTGAAAAAGCAGCATCGTTGCAATAAGTACCAAGCCCATCATCGAGCATGGCACCTGCGGTATCAGTGATGCGCTAGATGAGAAGTGAGCCGAGACTCGCGTGAGCGATTGCAGCGGAAAGCCCGCAAGCGAGGAGGAACGACGAGTGCGGACTTGCAGCGGAAAGC
>DAORNP010000050.1:0-1055 GCA_035441065.1 Flavobacteriales bacterium
GAGTGGCTGCCCACCGCCCGGAACTCGAACTTGTTTCCGGTGAAGGCGAAGGGGCTGGTGCGGTTGCGGTCGGTGTTATCGAGCATCACCGGCGGGATGCGACCGATGTCGAGCTTGAGCTCGGTCTTCCGGTCGGGGGTCATCGCGCCCTTGATGTTCTTCTCCAAGCCGTCGAGCAGGCTACCGAGATAATCGCCGATGAAGGCGCTGATGATGGCCGGCGGGGCCTCGTTGGCGCCCAAGCGATGGTCGTTGCCGGCGCTGGCAATGCTGGCACGCAGCACATCGGCGTTGGCGTGAATGGCGGCGATGGTGTTCACGAAGAAGGTGAGGAAGCGGATGTTCTCCTTCGGGGTCTTGGCGGGCTTCAGCAGGTTCACCCCTGTATTGGTGGCCAAGCTCCAGTTGTTGTGCTTGCCGCTGCCGTTCACGCCGGCGTAAGGCTTCTCGTGCAGCAGCACGCGGAAGTCATGGCGCTGAGCCACCTTCTCCATCACGTCCATGAGCAGCACATTGTGGTCAACGGCGAGGTTGAGCTCCTCGAAGACCGGCGCGCACTCGAACTGGTTTGGGGCTACTTCGTTGTGGCGGGTCTTCACCGGGATGCCGAGCATGAGGGCCTCGGTCTCGAACTCGCGCATGAAGGCCCTGGCGCGGTCGGGAATGCTGCCGAAGTAATGGTCCTCGAGCTGCTGGCCTTTGGCGGGGATGTGTCCGAAGAGCGCGCGGCCGGTCATCATGATGTCCGGGCGGGCGAAGTAGAGCGCTTTGTCGATGAGGAAGTACTCCTGCTCCCAGCCCAGGGTGCAGGTCACTTTGGTCACGTCCTTATCGAAGTACTGGGCCACGGAGGTGGCAGCTTCGTCGATTGCACGGATGGCCCGCAGCAAGGGCATCTTGTAATCGAGCGCCTCGCCGGTGTAGCTGATGAAGATGGTGGGGATGCAGAGTGTGCGGCCGATCACGAAGGCCGGGCTTCCGGGATCCCATGCGGTGTAGCCGCGGGCCTCGAAGGTGTTGCGGATGCCTCCGCTGGGGAAGCTGCTGGCATCCGG
>DAORNP010000050.1:1065-22993 GCA_035441065.1 Flavobacteriales bacterium
ATATCGAGAAGGATGTGTGAGTCCGGCGCGTCTTCCGGCTCCTGCTGCACGAGCATGCTGCCATCGAACCGCTCGATGCTTCGGCCTCCTCCGATGGGTTCGAAGAAGGCATCGTGCTTCTCGGCGCTGAGGCCGGTGAGCGGCTGGAACCAATGGGTGTAGTGCGTGGCGCCTTTGGTAGCGGCCCACTCCTTCATGCCGCTGGCCACTTGGTCAGCCAGCTTGCGGTCGATGCGGTCGCCATGCTGGATAGCCTGCCGCACCGCGTACCAGGCATCCTCGGTGAGGAACATGCGCATGGCATCCTCGCCGAAGACGTGGGCGCCGAAATACTCGCTGATCTTCTGGGAGGGGGGGTCAACGAAGCGGGGCTTGCGATTGAGTACGTCCTCGAGGGCCTTGATGCGAATCTGGGGGGTGGGCATGGCAGAAAGGATGATTTTCGGCCGCGAAACTATCTGGAATTGGGGGTGCAGTCCAGAAAACCGGATGTTTTCTTCCAAACACCTGTTCGCAACAGGGGGCTTGTCCCGAAAACACGAGAAAATGTCGAATCACCCCCGCTGCAGCACCAGCAGTAGGTAGGCCAAATAGGCCGAGGCCAGAACCGCCCCCTGCCAACGCCCCATCCCTTTGCCGAAGCGCATGAGCGGATAAAGGATGAGGGCGATGATCAGCATGGCCAACAAGTCGATTCGGAAAGCACTGTGGCTGGCCACAACGGGCTGAATCGCGGCCGAGACACCGATGATCCCTAATAGGTTGAACACGTTGCTACCGACGAGATTGCCCAATGAGATATCAGGTTGCTTCCGGAAGGCAGCAACCAAGCTGGTCACCAGTTCAGGCACTGAGGTCCCGAAGGCGATCACGGTGACCCCGATGAGTTGCTCACTCACGCCACCAAGCCGCGCCAGGCCTACTCCGCCATCAACGAACCAATCCGAGCCAAGTGTAAGTGCAGCAATCCCGGATACCAAGAGCAGCGCCGCCTGCCACCAACGCATGCGAGGTGGTTCGTGCGCTCGAGACAGGGATGAACGCCGGGACGACCAGACCATCCAGCCCACGTAGACTGCAAGAGCCATCAAGAAGACCACGCCCTCCCAGCGCGCAATCAGGTCATCGCTGAAAAGCCACCAGAACAACAGGCTCACGGTCATCATCACCGGCCAATGGATCCGCCGTGCGTCACGATCCACCTCGATGGGGAAGATCAGGATAGCGAGGCCCAGAATCAAGCTGATGTTGGCGATGTTGCTCCCGACCACATTGCCAATAGCGATCGCCGAATTGCCTTTCAGCGCGGCCATCAGGCTCACCAGCAACTCCGGCGCAGAGGTGCCCATGCTCACTACGGTGAGTCCGATCACCAGCGGTGAGATCCGTGCCCGCAAGGCCAGGTCGACGGCACCTCTCACCATGGCCTCGGCGCCCACCACGAGCACGGCCAGTCCGAGCAAAGTGAGCAGCAGTTCACTCATGCTGGTTCCTGGGGCTTCGGCGCTGGTGCCGGTGGTTCTGTCGGATGTTCGGGCGAGGCCTCATCCACGATGCCGCTGAATTGGCGCTGATGCTCCAAGGCCGCGCGGCGCACATCGCTGGCGCCTCGGTTGATCTCGCGCTGCACCTCGTTGCTGGCATCGCGCACCTGGCGCATGAAGCGGCCCATGCCACGGGCGATGTCGGGGATTCCCTTCGCGCCGAAGAACAGCAGCACGAAGAGGATCACGACCAGGAATTCGCCGCCGCTGATATCGAAGAGGAGTGGGACGGGCATGGGGCCGAAAAGTAGGAAGCCCCGCTTGCGATAGCGGGGCTTCCACGATGATTGATCAGAATCAGGCCTCGCGCGCGGGATCCTTGCCCTTGAGCAGGTCGGTTACAACCGCCGTGGCCACGAAGACCGAACTATAGGTACCCACGCCGATGCCGACAAGCAGAGCGAACACGAAGCCTTTGATTGCCGTGCCGCCCAATGCGAAGATCACGGCCAGCACCAGCAAGGTGGTGAGCGAGGTGTTCATGGTGCGTCCCAGCGTTGAGTTGATGGCCTTGTTGATCACCACCGCGTAGGGCTCGCGCCTGTGATCGCGGAGGTATTCGCGCACCCGGTCGAAGATCACCACGGTATCGTTGATCGAGTAACCAATCACGGTGAGGATGGCGGCGATGAAAGCCTCATCGATCTCCATGCTGAAGGGCATCACCTTGTAGAAAAGGGAATAGATGCCCAGCACGATGATGGCATCGTGCGCCAATGAGATGAGACCGCCCATGCCGAACTGCCAATTGCGGAATCGGATGGCGATGTAGATGAAAATCAATCCGAGCGCGATGAGCACAGAGGTAATCGCACCTTTCTGGATATCGTCGCTGATGGTGGGGTCCACCTTGCGGCTCTCGGTGATGCTGTAAGCTGAACCGGCCGAGTCGAGACCAGCGCGCAAGCGCTCCTCCACCATGCGATCGGCCACGGTATCGGCTTGCTCGATCAGGAACTTGGTGGTGATCTTCAACTGACGGTCACTGCCAAAGGTCTTCACATTGGTGCTGCTCTTCGCTTCGCCTTCCATGGTCAAGGTCCCGTCGAGCGATGCACGCAGCGCTTCCACATTCACTTGGTCCGTGAACTTCACCACGTAGGTGCGGCCGCCGCTGAAATCGACGCCCCAATTGAAGCCATTGGTCACCATGGAGCCGATGCTCGCCGCGATGAGCAGGCCGCTCACGGCATAGAACACCTTGCGCTTGCTCATGAAATCATAGTTGGCGTTCACCAGGATGTCCTTGCTCCAGTTGTTCCACACGGCGAAGGACTTGCCCTTCTCCAAGCGGTAGCTGATGATCATGCGCGAGAGCAGCAGCGCCGTGAACAGCGAGGTGAGGATACCCAAGCCCAGCGTGACAGCGAAGCCTTGCACGGGGCCGCTTCCGAAGATCAGCAGGATGGCCGCGATGATGAGCGTGGTGACATTGGAGTCGATGATGGCCGAGAGCGCGTTCTTGAAACCGAGATCCACGGCGCTCTTGAGCATCTTGCCGTGGCGCAGTTCCTCGCGGATGCGCTCGTAGATGAGCACATTGGCATCGACCGCCATGCCCATGGTGAGCACGATACCCGCGATGCCGGGCAGGGTGAGTGCCGCTTGCAGCGAGGCCAGAGCGCCGATGAGCACGAACAAGTTCACCACCAGCGCCAGGTCGGCCACCCAGCCTGCACGAGCGTAGTAGAGGACCATGTACACAAGCACCAGCAACAGGGCGATGGCGAAGCTCATCAGGCCGGTGCTCACGTTCTCCTGGCCCAGCGAAGGACCAACAACGGTCTCGTCGATGATGCGCGCAGGAGCAGGCAGAGCGCCAGCCTTGAGGATGTTGGCCAGATCACTGGCTTCCTGGATCTGCGCATTCAATTCACCCGCGCCCATCGAGATGGTGCTGGTGCCACCGGCGATCTCAGAGCGCACTTCGGGGGCGCTGTAAACGAGTCCATCGAGCACGATGCCGATGTACTTGCCGACGTTGTCACCGGTCATCACTTTCCAGGTTTGCGCGCCTTCGGCGTTCATGTTCATGATCACCTCCACCTCGCCCTTGAAATCGAAGTCCTGGAATGCGTTGGTGATCACGCTGCCATCGAGCTTCGGCCTCCCATCCAGCGGAACTTTAATGGCGTAGAGCTCAAGGAAAGGGCCATTGGTGCCTTCTTGCTGCTTCGCGCCCCAGACCAATCGCGCATCGCGCGGTAGCGCATCCGTGACAACGGACATGGCCAGAAGGCGCTTCACCTCGGAGGTGTCCTTCACAAGGGCACGGCCCACCACGGGTCCGAGTGCGAATTGGCCGCGTTGGTTGCCAGCGGGTTCGAGCACCGCGCGCAGCGGCATGCGCTTGCGAGCCTCCTCATCGCTCATGGTTTCCTCCGCGTCCGCTTCATCGGTTGTATCAACCTCGGCAGAATCGGATCCGGAGAGACTATCGACGGTGGCGGTATCAGGCGTGGTTGCGGAGGTATCGATAGGCGCCTCTGTGCTATCCGCATCGGCCGAGAGGCTGTCCTTCGTGGCCAACTCGGGATAGAGCTGCTTGGAGAGGGCTTCGTCAACGCTGAACAGCAGCGGGCCGATGTCGGTATTGCCGTGCATCTCCCAGAACTCCAGGTTGGCGGTGCTCTGCAACACTCGGCGCACGCGCTCCTTGTCCTTCACGCCGGGCAGTTCAATGGCGATGCGGCCGCTGAAGGCCTGCTTCTGGATGCTGGGCTGGCTCACGCCGAACTTGTCGATACGCGTGCGCAGGATCTTCTCGGTATTGCTCAGTGCGGTCTCGGCCTCACGGCGGAGCGCATCGATATAGGAGGCATCATCGCCCTCGCGATCGAACATGCCCTTGCGGTCGGGCGAATAGAAGATGGCCGAGAGCGGCGGGCGGTTCTCGATCTTGCGGTACTCCTCGTCGAAGAGCGTCACGAAATCCTTGTTGTCGCTGAGTTGCCGCTGGCGAGCGCTGGCCATGGCCTGCTTGAAGGCCGGGTCGTTGCTCTCTTCGCTGAGATTCTCGATCAGCTCGGGCACGCTCACCTCCAGCGTTACGGCCATGCCGCCGCGCAGGTCGAGGCCCAGGTTGATCTCCTTCTCCTTGCATTCGCGATAGGTGTATCCCAGCAATGGGTAAACCTTGTCCTCGGCGTGGTCCCGGAGGAAGGCATTCTCGAATTCCAGTGCCACCACGCTTCTGTCCATGCCCTCATTGCCGGGCACCGTAAGCACCGAATCGGCTTTGGCGCCAGCGAAGGCGCGGGCTTCGCGCTCAAGGCCAGATGTGAAATAGGAGAAGGAGAGCTGGTAAGCGCACGCGAGCGCCAAGAGGACCGTGAAGACCCAGAGCGCGCCTCTATTCTGCATGACTGAAAGGGGGGGTTCGTAAAAAGAGGCGGCAAATATAGACGGACATCTGATGCGGGGAAGGCAGCGTTTTCGCCTAGGCGTCAAGCGCTAAGCCACCAACCCCGGAACGTGGAGATCCAATGACGCTCCGAGCAACGTCACTGCGCCCCCACCGCATCTTTGCCCTTGCGCACATGCGCTGCACCATGCGATACCCCATACTCCTCGCCGCTATCGCCCTACAGGCAACAGCCTTTGGCCAATGGGACCTGCATTTCGACCACACCGTGCCGGTGACCAGGCAAGGCGCAACGCTCGACCTCGCATGGGCCGGCGGCTTCAACTATGCGCAAGTGAGCGAGATCGACCTCAACGGCGATGGCCTGAAGGACCTCCTCATCTTCGACCACTCTTACTCTTTCCCTAGCGGGCACAAAGCGCTGATGCTGCTGCGCACCAGCGCCCTCGAAGGCACGGCTCACTACCGGCCCGTGCGCGACTACGACAATGTGCCGCCCTTGGACCGCATGCAGCACTGGGCGCTTGCCCGCGATTACAACTGCGATGGCAAGGCCGACCTCATGTACTACACCCAAGGCGGATTCGGCGTGTGGAAGAACACCGGCGACAACAACGGCCCTGCCTTCGAGCAAGTGAAGAACCTCGTTTACTCCGCCTATGTCTCGCCAAGCGGCGCCCAGACCAATGCCAACCTCTTCGTCTCACAGGTTGACCTGCCAGGCATCGAGGATATAGATGGCGACGGCGACCTGGATGTAATCACCTTCAGCCTTCTGGGCACGTATGTGGAATACCACAAGAACCTGAGCATGGAGACATTCGGCACCTGCGACAGCCTGCGCTTCGAGCAGCGCAACAAATGCTGGGGCTTCTTCGCCGAGAACTTCAACAACAACTCCGTCACCCTGAATGTGAACTGCCAGTTCAATGTGCCGAACCCTGAACTGAAGCCCGAAGGCACCACCCCGGCTGAAGGCGAAGGTGAAAGCCGTGCTCATGCGGGCAGCACCATCACGCCGATCGACCTCAACGGCGACGGCGTGAAGGACCTGCTGCTGGGCGATATCTCATTCACCAACCTGGTGGCGCTCACCAATGGTGGCAGCGTGGGCAACGCATTGATGGTGGGCCAGGACTCGGTCTTCCCCGGCTACGATGTGCCTGTTGACCTGCCCATCTTCCCGGCAGCGTTCTATGTGGATGTGGATCGTGATGGACGCCGGGACCTGATCGTGACCCCCAATGCGAATTCCCTCTCACATGATTTCCGCAGCATGTGGTATTACCGCAACACGGGCACCGATGCTGCTCCAGTGTTCCAATTCCAGCAGCAGAACCTCTTCCAGGACCGCATGATCGAGCTCGGCCTCGGCGCTATCCCGGTGGCATTCGATGAGAATGGCGATGGCAAGATGGACCTGATCGTGAGCAATCACGGCTACTACCAGACTGGTGGCAGCTATGTGGGCAAGGTGGCCCTGCTGCGCAATGTGGGCAGCGCCACCAGCCCTGCCTTTGATCTGGTAACGGACGATTGGCTCGGCCTCTCCGGCAGCGGCATCGGGCTGAGCATGCATCCGGCCTTCGGTGATGTGGACGGCGATGGTGACCTGGACATGTACATAGGCGATCTGCAAGGACGGCTCCACTTCTACCGAAACACAGCTACCGGCGCGCAATCGCAGTTCGTGCTGCAGCAGGTGAACGTGACCGATGCAGGCGGGACAGTGATCGATGTGGGCCAATTCGCGGCACCGGTTCTCCACGACCTCGACCAAGACGGCCTCTTGGACCTGGTCATCGGCGAGCGCAATGGCAATTTGAACTACTACCGCAACACCGGCTCCACGGCAAACCCTTCCTGGACGCTCGCATCCGAGAATCTCGGCTCCGTGAGCACCATCGAGTGGCTCAATGTCACCGGTCATGCCGCGCCGCACTTTTATACCAATGATCAGGGCCAACGAGAGCTGCTGCTCGGATCGGAGAGTGGAGCCATCTACCGCTACGGCAGCATCGACGGCAACATCGATGGCGATTGGACACGGCTTGACACGGCTTGGCGCGGAATCGACGATGGCGCGCGCACGGTGCTCTGCCTGCACGATTTCACCGGCGATGGCCAACTCGACCTCGTAGTGGGCAACTACCGTGGCGGGCTCAGCTTCTGGCGAAGCGACCAGCTGAGCACAGTAGCCGGCTCAGCGAATCAACCCCTCCCCTTCAAACTTTACCCTAACCCAACGAATAACCAAGTGGAGGTCACGAGCGAGGAATTCGTGCCGGGTACAATGTGGGTGATCCGCGATGCCTTGGGGCACGAGGTGATGCGAGCACCCATGACCGCATCGCGTACCACGATCTCGATGGCTGGCTTGGCTGATGGCCTTTACCTCGTGCGGCTGGAGGGCGCGCGCACAAGCGCCTCTCAGCGACTGGTGGTGCTTCGGTGATCCGCTAGGTCAATCATGAAGAAGGGCGCCCGGAAGCGCCCTTCTTGATTTCTGCCTGTGGACCCAATCAGGCCGGCACGTTGTTCATCTTGTCTAAAACGTCCATCACCTCTTTCACGGCCTTTGCGCTGGCTTGGCAGAGCTCCATCTCCTCGTTGTTCAGCTTCAGCTCGATGATCCGCTCCACCCCGTTGCGCCCAAGGATCACTGGAGCGCCCATGTAAATGTCCTTCAGGCCATACTCCCCTTGCAGCCATACACAGCAGGGGAAAACGCGCTTCTGATCGCGCACGATGGCCTCAACCATCTGTGCCGCGGCCGTGCCTGGTGCATACCAAGCAGAAGTGCCCAACAGGTTCACGATCTCGCCGCCGCCCTTCTTGGTGCGCTCAACAATCGCATCGAGCTTGTCCTTCGCGATCAGCTCGGTCACAGGAATGCCGCCAACGGTGGTGTAGCGCGGAAGGGGCACCATGGTATCGCCATGGCCACCCATGAGAACAGCTTGGATATCCTTTGGGCTCACATTGAGCTCGGTGGCCAGGAAGGCCCGGTAGCGCGCTGTGTCAAGGATGCCGGCCATGCCGAATACCTTGGTGCTGGGCAGTTTGCTGTTCACATAGGCGCAATAGGTCATCACATCGAGCGGGTTGCTCACCACGATGATGATGGCGTTGGGCGAATGCTTCACGACATTCTCCGTCACGCTCTTCACGATGGCGGCATTGGTGGCGATGAGGTCGTCGCGGCTCATGCCCGGCTTGCGGGGCAGGCCGCTGGTAATCACCACCACGTCGCTCCCTGCGGTTTTGGTGTAATCGTTCGTGCTGCCGGTCACCCTTGAATCGAACAGATTGATCGGCGCGGTCTGCCAGATGTCCAAGGCCTTGCCCTCAGCGACTCCTTCCTTGATATCGAGCAGCACCACTTCGTTGGCGAGCTCCCAGCGTGCTACGGCATCGGCGCAGGTGGCGCCCACATTGCCGGCTCCTACAACAGTGACTTTCATCCTGAACGTGCGGGGGTTAGAGTGAATATAACCGCACCACTTACGGGTGCGGCGGGCGCGAATGTAGGCCATGCCAATAGCCAGCACCCGAGCTTCTTTCCACCGATTGTTGATGGTGCAGTCAGAAGGATTGGGGAGGGGCAGGCATCCAAGTGAAAGTGGACGCGTCTTCAACCTGATGGCTATCTTGTCCGCTCCAAGACCAGCACCCAAGGCTCCGATCATGACGCCGGAACGCATCGCCCCGCGACTCACCCTCACGTGGGTGAACACCGAGAGCCAGCAAGTGGCCTTCTCGGAGTTGGTGGACGGATGCCTGGCAGGGGATCGCCGCGCCCAGCAACGCGTCCATGAGCAGTTCTATGGCAAAATGATGGCGGTGTGCATGCGCTACACCAAGAACACCGACCAAGCGAAGGACATCCTGCAAGACGGCTTCATCAAGGTGTTCCGAAGCATGGAGTCCTTCAACCGGGCAGGCTCATTCGAAGGCTGGATACGGCGCATCATCGTGAACACGGCAATTGACCATTTCCGGCGCAGCAAGCACAGCTACCTGCTCCTCGGGGAGGAACGTAGCATCGAGGATTTCAAGGACCAGGACGAAGAGGACACCTTGGCCGACGAGGCCGGTGACGACCTGCCGGATTTGAAGCCGGCAGATGTGATCAACGCCATGCAGAAGCTCACCCCGGCTTACCGCACGGTATTCAATCTTTATGTGTTCGAGGAGATGACCCACAAGGAGATCGCTGATGCGCTCGGGATCAATGTGGGCACCAGCAAAAGCAACCTGGCCAAGGCCAAGCACAACCTGAAGAAACTGCTGCGGCAGGAGAACAAGATCAATTGAGCGATGGAGATGAAGAACAAACCGGACGCCTTCGAGCAAAGCCTTCGGCAATCGCTGGAGCACTTCGAAGTGCCCTACAATTCGGCGGACTGGGCCCATTTGGACCGGGAGCTGGCCAAGTCTGATGCGAAGCATGGTCGCTGGTCGCTCGGGCTGCTTGCTCTGCTTTTCGGCGGCACAGTGGCACTCTCGGCTACGCTGTACCAGGTGCTCTCGGTTGATGGCAGCGCGAATTTCGCCCCCATTGAGCACGCTGAATCGACGACCCATGCGACTGAATCCGCCAACAGCGCTAGCCTGGCAGAAGAGTCATTGACGGAAGTGTCGGCTATAGCCGCATCGCCTTCGGCAAGTGAGCTGAAGCAGGCAGTGAAGGAATTCGAGGGCCTCGCCGAAACCAAGGCAGCAAGCACGAAGGCCAGCTCATCTGGCAATCCAAAGACACCGAGCAACCCCACGCCCGCAGATGAGCTCGCTCCGGTCAAGCCCACAGCGGCGTCATCAACCGAGGTGAGCATCCGGCCTAGCGTTACGCAGGGATGCCCGGGCACATCGGTCGAATTCGAGGTGGCCAATCTGGCTTCGCCTGGCACTCGGATGCTCTGGAACTTCGGCGACGGCAGTTTCAGCACGGAAACCACCCCGAAGCATGCCTATAACAAGGCCGGTCGCTACGAGGTGACCCTCTCGATGAGCTCTGCTACAGGCGGCACCATTTTCAACAAGCCTGTTTCAGATGTCATCGTTATCCACGAGCGCCCTGAGGCAGCATTCAACCCCATGCTGCAGGAATACCTCGACCGCGTGCCTTCGGTGCATTTCGAGAACAAAAGCCTGAAGGGCAGCACCTATCACTGGGATTTCGGTGATGGCAACTCGAGCAAACTCCAGGTGCCGACCCATGTGTACAAGAAGAAAGGCGATTACACCGTGAGCCTGACGGTGACAAACGCCATCGGTTGCACAGACCGCACCGAGCGCATGGTGCGCATCAAGGAGGACTACAACTTGCTGGCTGCTCCGGCTTTCTCGCCCAATGGTGACGGTGTTGAGGAGAGTTTCATCCCCGATGCTCTGAAGTCTCTGGACCGCCGTTTCCGCATGACGATCGTTGACCCAGCGACCGGTGCGCTCGTGTACGAGACCAACGATGTGAAGAGGCCCTGGAACGGGCGCTTGAATGGCGTGGGCAACCCCTGCCCCACCGGTGACTACGTATGGATGGTGGAAATGAAGGATGGAGCCGCCTTGGGTGGCACCTACACGGGGACCGTGAGCCTCCTGCGATAGGGTTCATAATTGTCGAAGAATCAAGGCCCCGGCCCCGAAGGCCGGGGCCTATTTTTGGGGCCGGGCAACCTTGACGCGAAAGTCCGCATCATTTCAACGGCTCCCGGCGCCCTTTGGCTCAATGCACGTTATGAACCGCATGCAGCAACGTTTCCACAGCCTAGTTATCCTCCTCGCATCCCTGCTCCTTGCTCCCGTGGTGCGTGGCCAGCAGTTCAGCATCACCGCTGGGAGCGTCACCACATGCACTGGTGTGCTAGAGGACAGCGGCGGCCCTGCCGGCCAGTATGGCACTAACGAGAATTTCACCGTTGTAATCTGCCCGGACCAGCCCGGCGATGGCATCTCGCTCACCTGGGCCGTCTTCGGTCTCGATCAGTCGGGCGCACAGAATTCGTGGGACCGCATCCGCATTTGGGACGGCGATAATACCGGTGCCACCTACTTGGGCGAATACACGGGCGGTGCATTGCTCGGTTTGGTTGTCTCCGCGACCACCTTCAACCCGACAGGGTGCCTGACCGTGCAATTCATCTCGAATGGTACGGGTGTTGGCGATTTCGCTGCGAGCATCACGTGCTTCACGCCATGCGATCGACCTGAGGCGATTGCGTTCATGAGCGAGCCGAGTCCGGCACTAGTATGCCAAGGCGAGGTGATCTCATTCGATGGCTCCGGTTCAACCGCCGCGCCCGGGTTCAACATCGTGAGCTATACCTGGGTTTTCGACGATGGCACCACGGCCACAGGGCCAACGGCCAGCCATAGCTACACCGTGCCCGGCGAGTACGTCGTGCAATTGAATCTGGTCGACGACAATAATTGCGTGAACAGCAACGTGGTGGACTTGCAGATCCTGGTGAGCACCACACCGAGCTTCATGGGAACCATGGAGAGCGTTGAGTCGTGCTTGGGCGCGTCGGTTGATTTGACCGCTGTTGTGACCCCGGTGACATGGACCGGCATCCCGGAGGCCAACTTCGGCGATGGCGTCTATCTCCCCGATGATGTGGGCACGCCGTTCACCAGCGAGATCAATTACACGCAGTTCGACCCCGGGCAAGTGCTTACCAATGCGAACGATCTGCAGAGCATCTGCGTGAGCATGGAGCACAGCTTCACTGGCGATCTTGTGCTTTCTGTGACTTGCCCCAATGGCCAAGTGATCATCTTGCACCAGCAGGGTGGCGGGGGTACGTACATCGGTGGCGCCAACGATGGTGATAGCAATGCCAACCCTGTAGCCGGAACCTGCTGGGATTATTGTTGGAGCCCAACAGCCACACTGGGCACCTTCGCGCAAAGCGCCGCTTTTGGTGCCACACCGAATGTGATGACGGGCGGCACCCCGCCCAATAATGCACTGATACCAGGCACGTACAGCACCGTGCAGCCATGGAGCAATCTGCAGAACTGCCCGCTCAATGGAACCTGGACCTTCACCTCGCTAGACCTGTGGGGAGCTGATAATGGCTTCTTGTGCAGCTGGTCGCTCAACTTCAATCCTGCGATTATCCCCGACGTGACCCAGTTCACCCCTGTGATCAACACCGCGAATCCCGATTCGGTCTTCTGGAGCGGCCCCTTCATCACGTTGAATCCGAACGATCCGCTCACCGCGCAAGCCACTCCCACCGGAGCGGGCACGTTTGATTACACCTTCACGGTGATTGACAACTTCGGTTGCACGTACGATACCACCGTGACCGTCACCGTGGCCCCGCAGATGGAGATTGATGCGGGACCGGACATCATCCTTTGCAACGATCCTTTGCCCATGGCAGGGCAGGTGATCGCGAATGGTCCGCCCACCAATTGCGTGTGGCAGCTTCAACTTAACGAGACTTTCGGCGATACGTGGAACGGCGGAGCCACCTTGGCCGTGAACATTGATGGGGCCGTAACCAACTACGCAATCACTACCGCTGGAACCCTGCAGCAGATCATCCCACTCAACGTGAGCACCGGGCAGACCATTACCCTGACCTACACTGCGGGCACAATCTGGAACAACGAGAACTCGTTCCGCATCACCAATGATGTAGGCGTGATAGTCTACCAATCACCTCAAGGGCCTGCGACAGGTCTGGCCTTCACCACCGTGATCGTTTGCGGAGGGGGCACCAGCCCCATCGCGTGGGAGTGGTCGCCAACGACCGGGCTGGATGACCCCACAGACCCCACCACGAACGTATTCACCACCCAGGGCACTTGGTACTATTTGACCTCGTATCCCGTGGGTTCTCCGGATTGCGCTGTGACCGATAGCGTATTCGTTGCACCCGACCCCAGCATCGACGCAGGTCAGAACAATGCCATCACCGTATGTGCGAGTGAGCTCGCCTTCTTCATGAATGATTCGTTATTGGGCACACCGGACCCGGGTGGCGAATGGACAACCTCGCTCGGCGCCGTTGTGGATGACCAGTTCGATCCGGCTTGGGAAACCAGCGACATCTTCACCTACACAGTCACCAGCGCTGCCGGCTGCCAAGCCACCGCGCAGCTTGATATCACGGTGATCCCTGCGGACGACCCGAGCTGCTGCGGCGTCGTGGTGATGGGGCCGGGCGGCTATTCCTGCGACCTCACCAATGGCCTTAGCGTTTCGCCGGGCAATACGGGCGTAGGTGTTTGGAGCGGTCCAGCGGGTGCCGTGTTCGCAGATGCCAATGCCACGCAGACCACCGTGACCGTGCAACCCGGCATGGGCGGAACGCATTGGTTCTATTGGATCGAGGATGATGGCGCCTTCTGCTACCTGATCGATAGCGTACAGCTCACCTTCACGGACACCATCGTGATCGACTTCACGACAACCGATGCCATTTGCTACACCTACTGCGACGGAACCTCAGCGGCTACCGTCACAGGCGGCAATATCGCGGGCGATTTCTCCTATGCATGGAGCACAGGCCAGAACGGCCAAGGGGTCGCCGATATCACAAGCCTATGCACGGGCACTTACAGCCTCACGGTGACGGATGACAACGGATGCACAGGAACGAATGAGTTCTTCATCGACCAGCCGCCCCAACTGGTTATCGATAGCATCGTCGGGCGTCCGGTAACGTGCAGCGGCGACTGCGATGGCGAAGTGGAGGTGTACGACCCGGAGGCCGTGCTTTACAGCTTCGATGACGGCCAGACCTGGCAGCCGGAGCCGCTGCTCACAGGCGCCTGCGAGCAGTACTACCCGATCCGCATCCAGGATGCCGCCGGTTGCTTAGCTGCTGGATTCGCCTTCATCCAAGGCCCACCGCCCGTGGTGGCCGATTTCGTCTGGAATCCGATACCGGCCAACATCAGTGACCCGCGCATCTGGTTCGGCAACACCAGTACCGGAGCGCAAACCTACTGGTGGGACATCGCCGGATTGAGCCAGACCAACGACCCCTCGCCTTTCTTTGAGTTCAGCAACCGTGAGCCGGGGCAATACGAGGTGTGCATGGTGGCGTGGAACCAGAACTTATGTGCTGATACCATTTGCCACACCGTGATCATTGACGATGTCCTCTTCGTGTACGTCCCGAACAGCTTCACCCCCGATGGCGATGACCTGAACGAGACCTGGGGCATGAGCACCAACATCGATGCGATCACGAAGTTCGAGATGCGCGTGTTCGACAGATGGGGGCAAGTCGTGTTCCAGACCGACGATTACCACAACTTCTGGAATGGAGCGGCGAACAACAACGGTCCGGCCCTGAAGACGGATGTATACGCCTACCGCATCACTTACGAGATCAAGGATTCTGAGACACTCAAGGAACTCATGGGCCATGTGACCCTGATCAAGTAGGCCACTGATGGCTTCTATTCGCGGCGCCCCTCCTTTCAGGGGCGCCGCTCTTTTCGTCCCGATCTGAAGGCTTCCAAGGCGCCGTGCAAAGGGATGCCTGCGTCAATGCTTCGTTAACCCGATCTTGCGGCTCCTTTCGGATGACCTACCCCTTCCCTTTCCACCAAGCCGTACGCTCTCTGTTCATCGCTTTGGCGCTGAGCGTACCTGCATTTTCCACTGCCCAGATCTTCGATATCACCCAAGGCCTGATCAACACATGCACAGGTGCGTTCCTCGACAGCGGAGGCCAAGGGGCAGGTGGTTATGGCGACAACGAGAACTACACGGCCACCATCTGCCCTGATAGCCCAGGTCAAGGAATCAACCTCTCATTCATCACGTTCAACTTGAGCACGGCAGGTTCCGGCCAGATTGATTTCATCGCGATCTACGACGGGCCCACCAATGCCTCACCGCTGATGGGCATCTGGACCGGGACGGACCTTCAGGGCACTGTGATCTCCGCTTCGCTCGGCAACACCTCAGGGTGCCTTACGGTGGAATTCCAATCCAACGATGCGGGCACCGGTGTCTTTGCAGCCACCATCACGTGCGTGACCCCTTGCTTCCCTCCCATGGCCGTTGCCACGGTTGGAGAGCCGTTGCCGGCATTGGTTTGCCCCGATGAGGTGCTCACCTTCGATGGCTCTGCATCGTTCGCGCAGTCAGGTTTCAACCTGGTGGACTATGCTTGGGAGCTCGGTGACGGCACCACCGCCAATACACCCGTAGTCACGCATTCGTTCAGCACGCCCGGGGCCTATACCGCCCAACTCACCGTAACGGACAACAACGGCTGCACCAATACCCAAACGGTTGATCTGCAAGTATTCGTTGGCACCACGCCGGTGTTCGCAGGCACCACGGAGAGCCTGACCGTTTGCCAAGGAGGTACCGTGGATCTTTCTGGATTCGCCGCGCCGGTCACCTGGACTGCCATGCCCAGCGTGGATTTCGGATCCGGTGTGTACCTGCCAGACAATGTCGGGCAGACCTTCACCAGCCAGCTCACCTACACCGCCTTCCCACCGGGCTCTACCCTGACCAGCATAAGCGACCTATGGGGCGTATGCGTGGATATGGAGCATAGCTTCATGGGCGACCTGGTGATCAGCATCACCTGCCCCAGCGGGCAAAGCACCATCCTTCATCAGCAAGGTGGCGGTGGCACCTATATCGGCGCTGCCAACGACCTGGACAATGCCGCCAACCCTTCACCCGGCACCTGCTGGAACTATTGCTGGAGCCCGACCGCTACGCTGGGCACCTTCGCGCAATGCGCAGCCTTCGGTGCAACACCGAATGTGATGCCGGGCGGCACTCCACAGAATAATGCGCTCGTCCCAGGCACATACAGCAGCGTGCAATCCCTTGGCAATCTCGTAGGCTGCCCACTCAATGGCACCTGGACATTCAGCGTTTCCGATCTGTGGGCCGCAGACAACGGGTTCCTCTGCTCGTGGAATATCAACTTCAATCCTGCGCTGTACCCGGACCTGGTTGAGTTCACGCCGGCAATCGTGAATGGCGCCTGGAGCGGCCCAGGCGTTGTGTCGAACCCGAACGACCCCTTCCAAGCGAGCATCACGCCCACGGTTCCCGGCGCCTACGGATACACCTTCACGGCAACGGACGATTTCGGCTGCTCTTACGACACCACAATCACCGTGACGGTGACGCCCGGCCCCACGGTTGAAGCCACCTTGACCTTGGGCGCAACCTGCAGCGATCCTGCGCAGATGAACGCAGCCATTACGGCTAATGCGCCACCACCACCTGTGTGCAACTACACTTTGGTCCTGCACGACAGCTTCGGAGATGGGTGGAACGGGGGCGCAAACGTGCAGGTGACCATCAATGGCGCCACCACCTCCTATACCATCGGCCCGGGAGGCAACCTGCTCACCGTAGCGCTCACCATACCGGTTGGTGCAACGATTTCCATCTTCTACCAGGCCGGCACCATCTGGAACAACGAGAACTCCTTTGAGCTGTTCGGATACAACGGCGCCATCCTTTACGACTCACCCACGGGGCCGAACACGGGCGTTGTCTGGAGCGGTTCGGGCAATTGCGGGCCGGGTGCAGGACCGGTAGTCTGGCAATGGACCCCGGCCGCTGGCGTGAATGCACCCAATCAGCCGAATGTGGTCACCCAGATTACCCAGCCCACCACCTTCGTCGTTATCGCCCATCCATTCGGTCAGCCGTGGTGCTTCGGATCGGACACCGTTGAAGTGATGCCGCCTTCGTTCCTCGAGAATGACAGCGTGGTGGTGCACGTGGCCTGCAATGGTGGCGATGGAAGCATCGAGCTGATCACCACCGGTTCGAGCGGCCCGTGGAATTATTCCTGGGTGAACGCGAACGGCGCCACCATTCAAGTGACCAACGGATCCAATGGCGACCTGCTCAGTGCGCCAGTAGGCACATACACGGCATTCATCAGTGAGGGCCCTCAAGGGAACGGCTGTTTGGACACGCTCACGGCGACCATCACCGAGCCTCCGCCATTGGCGTGGGAGACCGTGCCACAAGACACGTTGATCTGTCTCACCGGCATCGGAGGATTGAGCGCTTCGGCGTCCGGAGGCACCACTCCGCTCACTTACGCATGGAGCCACGGCGCTACAGGACCTGGTCCGCTTGGTGTTAGCCCTGCATCCTCAACGAACTACACCGTGCTGGTCACCGATGCCAACGGCTGCATTCTTGGGCCGGTTGGCGCTACGATCAACGTGCGGCCGGCTTTCACCCTCGACCCGCTGATCGACGACACCACATGCTTCAACATACCGGCAGTGTTCCGCGCCACCGGTTATTCCGGCGGCGATGGAGACTACCGGTTCGACTGGGGCACGGGTCCACAACTCGTTGACAGCATCGTGGCGCTCCCGCCGCAGAGCACGAACATCTGCGTGACCATCAGTGATGGCTGCGAGACCCCACCCGTGACGCATTGCGCATGGCTTGAGGTGCTGCACGTGCCGCCCATCGTGCTCAGCGCCGATACCACCACCGGGTGCGTGCCCTTCAGCGTGCGGTTCGCGCTTCGCGATACCACTGAAGGCGCCTCGGTGAATTGGCACTTCGGCGATGGCGCGCAAGTGATCGGCGATTCCGTGGCGAATCACCAATACACGGCGGCCGGCAACTTCAATGTGTCTCTCTTCATCACTTGGCCGAATGGATGCGCGACGGATACCACGGCGTACAATATGATCCGCACGCTCACCGTGCCCACGGCGCTTTTCGATTGGAACCCGCACCCGCCCACCATCCTCAATCCTGTGGTGCAGTTCATTGATCAGAGCGTGCCCAATGTGGTTAGCTGGCAATGGGATTTCGGCGAACTGGGAACGAGCGACGAGCAGGACCCAGTGGTGGAATACTCCAATGAAGCGGGCAATACTTATCCGGTTGTGCTGGTGGTGGCCAATGAGCTGGGCTGCTCCGATACCATTCGCAGTTGGGTGGATGTGCATGACGAATTCATGGTATGGGTGCCGAACACCTTCACCCCGAATGGCGTGGAGCCGAATGAGACCTTCTGGATCAGCGGCAATGATCTGTCGCCGAAGGATTTCGAGCTCCTGATCTTCGACCGTTGGGGCCAAGTGGTTTATTCAACGGATCAACTGGACTTCAAATGGGATGGCACCAAGGATGGGTCGCCCTTGCCTCAAGGCGTTTATCCCTACCGCTTGAAGGTGCATGCCCTGAGCACGCCGAAGAAGCGCATCATCCATGGGCATGTGAACCTGCTCCGCTAAACCATCGGAGTCGAAATTCAACGGTTGCATAACCGTGTTCGTCCAATTCCGGATGACTGCAGGTCGCGGTATTGAGCATGCCGCTATTTTTCAAGCGCTTGATGGCGCGCATGGGGCCTTCAAGCGGGATGCATGGCTGAACGCTACCCCGCGTCATCCTTCCTGAACAAATCGATCCGCGCTTGGGCGATTGCCTGCGCGTGCGCGCTCAGTGGCGCTGCCATCGCGCAGCCCTTCCCCATCTTCAATGGTACGGCGAGCACCTGCGTGGGCGCCTTCCTCGATAGCGGCGGCCAGGGCGCCAGCGGCTATGGCAACAACGAGAACTACACCTACACGCTATGCCCCGATGCTCCGGGCGGGGCGATCTCACTGAACTTCCTCACCTTCAACCTGAGCACTGCGGGCGCCGCGCCGATCGACTTCATGACGATCTACGACGGGAACAGCACCGCAGCACCACAGCTGGCCAACTGGACGGGCAATGCCGGGCAAGGGCAGATTGTGAGCGCTTCGGCCAGCAATCCCACCGGCTGCCTTACCATCGTGTTCCGCAGCAACAACACAGGCACGGGTGTCTTTGCGGCCAGTATCACGTGCTATCAACCATGTGTGCGACCCATCGCTGCGGCTACGCATGGCGCCACGAATCCGCGACGCATTTGCCCGGGACAGAGCGTCACCTTCAACAGTTCGGCATCGTTCGCAGCGCCGGGCAACACCATTGCGAGCCGCCGCTGGGATTTCGGCGATGGCACCATTCTGAACAATGCGCCTGCGATAGTCAACCACACCTACACGCAGCCTGGCGGGTACACAGCGCAGCTTTACCTATTGGACAACAACGGCTGCGCGAGCACCAACCTCGTTGACCTCGTCGTGCTCGTGGGCACGCCACCTGCATTCAATGGAACCGGTGGAACGCTCACGGGTTGCGCGGGCGAAACCTTATGCCTGAATGGCGCCGCGCAAGGAACGTCTTGGACAGAGACTCCTGATCCAGCGCTGGGAACCGGTGTGTTCCTGCCCGACAATGTGGGGCAATGCTTCTCGAGCACCATCACTTACAACCAATTCCCTCCAGGTGCCACGCTAACCAACGTGAATGGCCTGCTCACCATCTGCATGAGCATCGAGCACTCCTTCCTCGGCGACCTCATCATCAACATCATCGGCCCCACAGGGCAGACCGTCACGCTTCACCAGCAAGGAGGCGGCGCCACCTACTTGGGCGTACCGGTTGACAATGACCTCACGCCGAACATCCCCGGCACTTGCTGGAACTACTGCTTCAGCCCCACGGCCACCAACGGCACCATGGCGGCCAATGCACAAGCCACATTGCCAGCGGGCACCTATCAAAGCCTGAACTCCCTGGCCGGTTTGGTGGGTTCACCACTGAACGGCACATGGACCTTCCAGGTCTGCGACATGTGGGCCAGCGACAATGGCTTCCTGTGCGACTGGAGCCTCAATTTCAATCCGTCGCTCTTCGATGACCTGATTGAATTTACGCCGGTTTACGGCGCGCAATGCGACAGCAGCTATTGGACCGGCCCGAGCATCACCAGCCAGAATGCGAACTGCAACCAGGCCTGTGTCACGCCGCCAGCACCTGGCAATTACCAATACGTCTATCACGTCACCGACAACTTCGGCTGCAGCTACGACACCACGCTCACGGTGAGCATCATTCCAGGTCCACAAGTGAGCGCGGGACCGGACGCCAGCACATGCAATACACCGGTTCAATTGAATGCCACGGTCACGGGCGGCGGCTTCCCCACCAACTGCACCTACACGCTCACCCTCTACGACAGCTTCGGCGATGGATGGACAGGGCTCCTCGGGCTCGGGTCGAATGGATCGAGTGTGACGGTGACCGTGAACGGCACGCCATACAGCTATTGGCTAAACAACGGGGCACAGGCCAGCGTGAACATCCCGGTGACCAGCGGCGCCACCGTAGTGGTGAGCTATGTGGCCGGCAACCTGTACAACGGCGAACAATCGTTCACGCTCTTCAACGGAAGCGGCGGTGTCGTGTATGCATCTCCGCAAGGGCCTGGCACCGGACAACTGTGGAGCGGTGCTGCAAGCTGCCCTGGTGGCGGATACGTGTACAGCTGGACTCCGGCAGGCGGGCTCAGCAACCCGAATATCGCAAACCCGGTTGCCACAGTTGGCGGCACCACGCAGTACTGCGTCACAGTGTACCAGGTGGGGCATCCGCTCTGCACCAGCACCGATTGCATGACCATCACGGTTGACAACCTGGTGGACCCCGGAACCAATGCCAACGTGGCCGCGTGCAGCAATGGCGCCGCAATCAACCTCTTTTCGCAACTGGGCGGAACGCCTACGGCTGGCGGAACATGGACCGCACCGGGTGGAGGTACGCACAACGGCACCTTCTTACCGGGTGCCGATTCACCGGGCATCTATACCTATACGGTGGGCGGCGCAGGTGCCTGCGGCGCACCGCAGAGCAGCACGGTGAACGTGACCGTGTATCCGCTGCCCAATGCGGGTACTAGCACGAGCCTCGCTGTGTGCAGCACGGATGCCGCCCAATCGTTATTCGCATTGCTGGGCGCTGGTGCGCAAGCGGGTGGAAATTGGAACGGGCCATCGCCAGTCGTGGGCGGGAACTACAACCCTGCCTCGATGAATCCCGGCATTTACACCTACACGGTGAACGGCACCGCCCCATGCCCGAATGCCACAGCAACGGTGACCGTTACGGAAAGCACACCTCCGATTGCGGGCAACGACGCGAGCATTACCCTCTGCAGCACAAGTGCTCCGGTCGTGATGGTGACTCAGCTTGGCGGCAATCCAGACGGAACAGGTTCGTGGACGGCACCGGGCGGTGGCGCATCCAGCGGAGGGCTCGACCCGGCAGTCGACCCGGCTGGTGTCTACACCTACACCGTCATTGGTTCGTCACCGTGCCCGAATGATGTGGCCACACTCACGGTTACCATCAACCAAGCTCCGAATGCTGGCACCAATGGCGCGATCACGCTCTGCTCTTCTGATGCGCCCGCTTCGCTCTTCGCGCAGCTCGGAGGAACGCCCGATGCTGGCGGAACATGGAATGGTCCTTCAACTGTCGCAGGCGGCATGATCGACCCCGCTACGATGAGCGCGGGCGTGTACACCTACACGGTGAACGGCATCGCACCGTGCCCGAGCGAGCAAGCCACGGTGACGGTCACGATCAACATGCCGCCGGACCCCGGAACGCCCGGTGCGATCACGCTCTGTTCTTCGGATGCGCCAGCATCGCTCTTCGCGCAGCTCGGAGGAACACCCGATGTTGGCGGAGCATGGAGCGGGCCTTCGCCGGTCGTCGGTGGCATGATCGATCCCGCTACGATGAACGCGGGCGTTTACACCTACACGGTGAACGGTGTTTCGCCTTGCCCGAGTGAGAGCGCGACGGTCACGGTCACGATCAACGCACCACCCGATTCCGGAACGCCCGGTGCGATCACGCTCTGTTCTTCGGATGCGCCAGCATCGCTCTTCGCGCAGCTCGGTGGTTCGCCAGACGCCGGTGGAACTTGGAGCGGGCCTTCGCCGGTCGTCGGTGGAATGATCGATCCCGCCACGATGAATGCGGGCGTTTACACCTACACGGTGAGCGGCGTTGCGCCTTGCCCGAGTGAGAGCGCGACGGTGACGGTCACCATCAACGCACCGCCGGACCCCGGAACGCCCGGTGCAATCACGCTCTGTTCCTCGGATGCGCCAGTATCGCTCTTCGCGCAGCTCGGTGGTTCGCCAGACG
>DAORNP010000051.1:0-1866 GCA_035441065.1 Flavobacteriales bacterium
CCATCAAGAAGAACAGGATGCTGGCGATGTCGCCCAAGTGGTGCATCAGCTCTTCCACAAGGCCTTCAGATCCAGCATGCCCTTCATGCGCTCCGAATAGGTCCTGCTGGCCGAGCATCATGATCACCCAGATGAGCACACCCGTGAGCAATGCGGTTGCGGCCTTATTGATCCGCAGCGGATGCTCCAGTGCAATGCACAGATACCCGACGATGAAGACGATCCCGATGAGCGCGTACATGTGGTTAAGGGTAGGCCGCGAATGTGTCCAGGCGGCGGTTGCGCGAGATTAAAGAACCATGAAAGTCCTCACCAGCGGGCATGGGAATCCGGGGTCAATGCCACATCAACCAGAATGTGATCATGCTACCGATGTAGCCCAGGGCCGCGGGGATGGTCATCCGCTTCAGGTACCAGATGAAATCGATGTGCAGGATGCCCATGGCCGCAACACCTGCCGCTGAGCCGATAACCAACATGCTGCCGCCGGTACCAGCGCACAAGGCCAGCAGCACCCAGAACAGGTGGTCCGGCGGGTACTGAGTCATGGGGTACATGCCTTGGGCCGCCGCTACCAGCGGAACATTGTCCACAATGGCCGAAAGGGTCCCGATGGCGCCATTGATGAGGAAGATGTCGCCCAGGTTCTTGTCCAGCGTCTGGGCCAGCAGGGTGAGGTGACCTGCCACCTGAAGTCCGGCCACAGCGACTAGGATGCCCAGGAAGAAGAGTACGCTGGGCAGGTCAATGCGGCGAAGCACGGCGGTGACCATCAGGTGCCCGCGCTGATCCACGCCATGGCGCATGTGGATGATCTCGGTATAGATCCAGAGCACGCCGAGGCCGAGCATGACGCCCATGAACGGTGGCAGGTGCGTGACAGCCTTGAACACGGGCACGAAGAGCAGGGCGCCCACACCAAGCGCAAGCACCATGATGCGCTCGCTCTGCGTAACGCCGCCGCCGTGCTGACCATGATGGCCGTGGTCAATCACGCTGTCGGGGCGCTCCACATTGCCTTTCAGCGTCCTGCCGATCCACAGCAGCGGCAGGATCAGGCAAACCAAGCTGGGCACGATGAGCTTCACGATGATGTTCACCGTGGTCACTTGACCCTTCACCCAGAGCATGATGGTGGTCACATCGCCGATCGGGCTCCAGGCGCCGCCCGCGTTGGCCGCAATGATCACCATGCCAGCGAAGATCCAGAGCGTCTCCTTGTCCTTGATGAGCTTGCGCAGGAGCGCGCACATCACGATGGTGGTTGTGAGGTTATCAAGCGCTGCGCTCAGGAAGAAGGTGATGATGCTGATGATCCAGAGCAGCTGGGTCTTCTTCGTTGAGGTGATCCGGTCCGTGATCACCCGGAAGCCCTCGTGCACGTCCACCAGCTCCACGATGGTCATGGCTCCCATGAGGAAGAAGAGGATGCTGCCGATATCGCCCAAATGCTCGAGCAAGTGATGCAACAGGCCTTCATGGCCGGCATGCGCCGCATCGCCGTGGAAGATGGCCTCACGCCCCAGCATGAGGATGGCCCACACCACGGCGCCCGTGAGGATGGCACTCGCGGCCTTGTTGATGCGGATGGGGTGCTCGAGGGCGATGGCCAAATAGCCCACAGCGAACACGACGGCCATGAGGATGAACATGATGCGCAGCGTTAAAGCGGCGGCAAGGTTAAGGCGTTGAGCAATGCGACCATGGCATTCGGGCACTGCCTTGCGAACCAAGCTCGGTTAAACTTGCGCAATGGCGACGCGGGCCGATATCCGATTGCAGGCCGTGGTGCTCACCGTGGGCGCGGGCCTCATGGCCGTGAAGTTCCTGGCATGGCGCTTCACGCATAGCAACACCATCCTCAGC
>DAORNP010000051.1:1911-14173 GCA_035441065.1 Flavobacteriales bacterium
CGCTGTACAGCCTCATGCTGGCCGCCAAGCCGCGCGACCGCGAGCACCCGTATGACCATGGCAAGGTGGAGTTCATCAGCGCAGGCATCGAGGGTGGCCTGGTGATAGTGGCCGGCGCACTGATCATCTGGCGGGCCATCAACGCCCTTATCGAAGGCCATCATCTGCACCAATTGGAGAGCGGCATTATCCTGACCGGACTGGCTGGAGGGGCCAATCTGCTCCTGGGCCTGGTGCTTAAGAAGCGCGGCAAGGCGGCGCGCTCAATCGCCATGGAAGCCAGTGGAGCGCATCTTCTCAGCGATGCGTGGAGCACCGCCGCCATGGTCACAGGCCTGGTGCTCATCCGCATCACCGACTTGCTCTGGCTCGACCAAGCCTTCGCCATCGGCTTCGCCTTTTACATCATGCTCATGGGCCTGCGCATCCTCCGCAGGTCAGTGGCGGGCATCATGGATGAGGCCGACATGGAGTTGAGCGCGCAGGTTATCACCCATCTGCAAGCAGCGCGTCGCCCGCAATGGGTCGATCTGCACAACTTCCGCACGATCAAGTACGGCCGCGTGCTCCACATCGATTGCCATGTGACCTTGCCTTGGTATTACACACTCGAAGAGGCGCACGCGGAAATCGCGGCCATTGAGCGCATCGTGAACGAGCGCAATGGCCAGGAGGTGGAACTCTTCATCCACATGGACCCCTGCGTGCCCGCCAGTTGCGCCGTGTGCTCGCTCAACGGATGCCTCCATCGGAAGACCGCATTCCGCCACCGGGTTGAATGGAGCCCCGCTTCCGTGATGAGCAACGCCAAGCACAAGGCTTAGTGGTGCGGTCCTACGCATTGGCCGATGCGTACCGAGGCGCTTCCTGCTGCGCTGGGCGCGATTACCTCCACCCTAAAACAGTGAAGCGCCTTGCGGCGCCTCACTTTATTGGGGTGGTAGACCGGGCTTGAACCGGCGACCTCCGGAACCACAATCCGGCGCTCTAACCAACTGAGCTACAACCACCACGTTTCGTGCCTTTCGGCACCACCGCCTTTTCCAGCAGGCCGCAAATATAGCCGGGGCATCCGGTCGCGTTACCGCCGCCACGTACTTTGCCGCAAGCCATGCACGTGCTCCTGCTGCCCAAGTGGTACCCCGGCCGCAACGATCCCCAACTGGGCGACTTCATCCGCAAGCAAGCCCTGGCTGCCGGCGCCTTCGTCCGCATGAGCGTGCTGCACATCGAAGGTGTGAGAGGACTGGAGCGCGCGGAAGAGTCCGTGATCACCGACGCGAACGGCACATTTGAGCTCGTGGTGCGCTACCGCTCCAGTGCCATCACGAACGCCATCCTCCGCAAAGCCGTGAACTTCGTCCGCTACTGGCGGGCCGCCATGCGCGGCTTCGCACGTGTGCTGGCAGAACGAGGAAAGCCCGACCTGCTCCATGCGTACATCCTTGTGCGTCCGGCTTTGCTTGCTTGGCGGTTGTCGCGCAAGCATGGGATCCCATACGTGGTGAGCGAGCAGAGCAGCGAGTACCTCGATGGCACCTATAACAGCAAGGGTTGGCTTTTCCATGGGCTCAGCCGCTTCCTCTTCCGCCGTGCCTCGGCCATAACTGCCGTTTCCGCGCATTTGGGCGCAGCGCTCCGCGCGCAGGGCTTGTGCGCCGACTTCACCGTGGTTCCCAATGTCATTCCGGGCCTCGACCGTCCGCTGCCTCCTGCCGGAGCACCGGGACATTTCCTCGCGGTTGCGGACCTGGTGGATCGAACCAAGAACATCAGCGGCGTGCTGCGCGCGTTGGCGCAGGCAAGGAAACAAGACGATCGCCTTCACCTCTCGGTCATTGGCGATGGACCGGACCGCGAATCGCTGCAATGCCTGGCGCAAGACCTTGAACTGAAGGAAAGCGTGCGATTCCTCGGCAGACTGCCCAACGCCGAGGTGCTGGACCACATGGCCAAGGCCTTCGCCGTGCTGGTGAACAGCAATGTGGAGACCTTCAGCGTGGTCACTGGCGAAGCGTTGGCGCAGGGCAAGCCCGTGATCGCAACGCGCTGTGGCGGGCCCCAAGCCTTCATCACCGAAACGAACGGCATCCTGATCGACCCGCGGGATGATGCCGCACTGGCCAGCGCCATGCTCACGTTGATGGCCTCCGGCCGATCTTTCGATCCGCGAATGATCCGGAGTTCCGTAAGCGAACGGTTCAGCCCCCCTGCTGTCGGGCACGCATTCCACCTCGTGTATCAACAAGCCGCTTCCAACCATGCCCATTGAGATCCAGATCTTCTGCCTTGCTGGCCCGGCGCTCCGTGCGTGGGAGGCCGATTGCATCCGGCGCTTGCGGGCCGTGCGCGATGTGAAGCTGCTGGGCTGGTCGGCTACGCGGGAGACCATGCCAACCGGTTTCCACGAGAGCTGGACGCATGGGCGCTACCGCCGTTTCGAGCGCGACGCGGAATCCATGGAACCACTTGCACCGCTTCGCCACGGACTTCGTGATTCGGGACTTCGCGAAACGGGATCGATCCCTGCTGAAGCGGATATCCTCATACTGCTCGGTGGCGCTGCGCCGCCGCGCGAAGGGCCTTGGGCGGCTCCGGGGCGGTGCTGGGCATTCCGCTCTGGCGACGGGACACCGACGCACGCAGCAATCCCAGGTATCCGCGAAACCGTGCTCCAGAAAGGCCACGCCTCCATCAATCTGGTTGATGCCTCCAACGACGCGGTGCTGCGCGGCTGCTTCGTGCCAACCGACACGGACCCGGTGACCACCGCCAAACGATTAGCAGACCTGGCGGCTCGTTGGCCGGCCGACGCCGCACGCGCATGGATCTGCAGTGGCGCGCAACCGGCAGCCGCAGCGGCAAAGGCTCCACGTGCCATTCCCTTGCCCGGTGTGCTCGACATGCTGCGCTACCATTGGCGCAGGCTCACTGGCAGTCCGCCACCGAATGTGAGCACTCCGGCAGGCGCATGGAACATCGGTGTGCTGCATCAGCCCATCCACGTGCTGCTCGATGCGGATGGCAACCGAAACGTGCGCTGGCTGCCCAATCCCTCCAAAGGCAAGTCGCGATTGGAGCCATTTGGCTACGCCGATGCCGAGGGTGAGCTGAATACGGTGTATCGCAAATGCAGGGAAGACGGTCACGACAGCGTGATCTCGCGATTGCGGCCCAAGCCGGACAACATCCTGAAGCGTTCGCGCACCATGCACGATGCCTTCCACGACCTCGGATATCCATTCACGCTGATGATCGATGGCAAGCCGCACACACTGCTTTGCGACCCGAAGCGCAGTGAGGTGCAGCTCCTGCCCGTGAACGCGGCGAACGATGGTTATGGCGAAGGCGTGGTGCTGCTCGGCATTCACCTGCATGCGCCCACGCTCTTCGAGCACGGCGGGCATTGGTGGCTCATGGGCACCCGCGATCCGATGCCCGATGCGCTCCTGCACGCTTACCACGCTCCAGCGCCAACAGGGCCTTTCACGGAGCATGCGTTCTCCCCATTGAAATGCGATGCCCGGCATTCACGACCAGCCGGCACGCCCTTCATGCACAATGGCCAGCTCTATCGCCCTGCACTGGACGCATCGGATCCTTCCCGTTTAGCCGTGTGGCTGAACCGCGTTACCCAACTCGATCCGGATTGCTTCAGCGAGGAGCCTGTGAGGCGAATCGAAGGCTTTCCGGCCACAGCCTATGGGATGGCGGTGCGCACCCTTTCAGCCATCGGTGATCACACCTTGGTAGACGGACTGCGCAGCCCCGTGCTCTCTGGCAACCATGCGAACGCCAAGAGCGGCCGTCGCAAGCATCGTGGCCCCATCGAGGACGACGACGAATGAAACGCGCAGCCCTCGGCACCATTGCCACGCGCGTTGCGATCGCTGCGGCCCAGCTGCTGGTGGCCGCGTTGGCCGCGCGGCTGCTCGGTCTTGCTGAAGTAGGGCGTATGAGCCTGCTGGTGCTGGCCATCACCTTCGTCATGCTGGCCATCAATATCGTAAGCGGCGGCGCGCTCGTGTACCTGGAGCCTCGACATGGCACGCGCACATTGCGGCGCATCGCTTATGGCTGGGCCTTGCTCGTCAGCGCAATCGCTGCCTTCGTGCTTGAGCCCATCGGCCTTGCCCCTGAGAACCTGGGCGTGCATGCTGCAACGCTGGCCCTGCTCGAGGCTGTCGGGAGTATACACCTTACGCTGCTCCTCGGGCGCGAACGCTTCGGCCATCACAACGCTATGATGCTCGGCCGTGGCCTTGTGCTGCTGGCTTCATTCATCGCTTTGCTTCGCATCGATGGCCCTGCATTCGAGGACTACCTCTACGCGCTTTACGCCGCGCATGGCTTCACGGCTATCGGCAGCGCGCTGCTGCTCGCACGCCTGCCAGGCGTTCATTCTGACGGGACAGCCGCATTCCTGGCGATGTTGCGCCATGGCTTCCCGGCCCAACTGGCCAATGGGCTACAGCTGCTCAACTACCGCCTCTCCTACTACCTCGTGCAGCGCTTCCAAGGGGCATCGGCCCTGGGCCTCTGGGCCGTCACCACGCAATTGGCCGAAAGCGCCTGGCTGGCACCGAAGAGCCTGGGCACCGTGCTCTACGCGCGGATGAGCAATTCCGATGAAGCGGTGCGGCAACGCGAACTCACGCTCACCGTGCTGAAGGCATCCGTGCTTATCGCAGCCACAGCAACGCTGCTCTTGTTGCTCCTGCCCGAAACGGTGTTCATCTGGGTCTTCGGCCCCGAGGCCATCGGCATCAGGCGATTGGTGCTCCTACTCGCTCCCGGCCTGTTGGCCATGGCGGCATCGCAAGCGCTCAGCCATTACCTCAGCGGCACGGGTAAGGTGCAGCACAATACCATCGCTTCGGGCCTGGCGCTCATTGTCACCCTCGCTGCGGGCTTCACGCTCATCCCTGACCACGGCGCCAACGGTGCGGCCATCGCGGCCTCTGCGGCCTACTCCACCGCATTGTTCTATCAGGCCATCGTATTCAATCGGCTCACGGGATCACGACCGTTGCATTATCTCCCCGATGCGCACGACCTCAATCGGCTGCTCGCTCTGCTGCGCATGTTGAAGCGCGGTTGAACCTCAGTCAAGCGCGGTCGCATCCGCGATGCCGGGCGGACGAGCGGTGCAGAATCCTTCGCCGTAGGTGACCATGAGCAGGCGGCCCATCTCACGCGCCCTTCCTTCGAGGAAAGGCAGGAAATCGGGCCGGGCGATCGGGCTCATGGGTTCACTGCTCGCTGGGTCGTGGAATTGCGAGGCGAAGCAGCGGAGCGCTGACACCTTCTTCTCCCAATAAGGCGTGATGTCGAAGACAAGGTCAGGATCGACCCATCGGTCCTGCACGGCATGGAGAACGGTGGTTGGCCGCCACGCTTCTTGCGCAGCTCCATCGTGCCGGGTCTCGATGCGCCGCAAGCCGCTGAGGAAACACGCTTCAGCAACGAGCGCCGCAGCGCGGCCATGGTCGGGATGCCGATCGCGCAAGGCGTTGGTGAGCACCACGCGCGGCTTATGCCTGCGGATCGCTGCGACCACCTGGAACAGGTTCTCGCGATCCGCGCGGAAGAAGCCATCGGCCATGCCCAACTGATAGCGGAATGAGGCACCGAGCACCTGGCGCGCGGCCTCTGCTTCCTTCGCTCTGAGCTCAGGCGTGCCACGCGTCCCCAGTTCGCCGGCTGTGAGCTCGATCAGACCCACGCGATGGCCCAGTGCCCCATGGTGCAGGATGGTCCCGGCCATCGAGATCTCCGCATCGTCTGGATGCGCCGTGATGCATAGGATGGCAACCTGATCGCTCATCGGCCTTCAATCCAATTCAGCACACGCTCATCCATCGGCGACACCCCGCTCTCCAACGACATGGCCATGTGCCCATCGCCATCGATCAGGAACTTGTGGAAGTTCCATTTCACCGCAGCATCCATGGAACCGTTCAGTTCCTTCCTCGTGAGCCACTGATAGACAGCGTGCTGGTTCCCGCCCTTCACGTCCACCTTGCTCATCAAAGGGAAGGTGACGCCGTAATTCTTCTGGCAGAAAGCCTCTACTTGTTCATCCGCACCGGGCTCCTGGCCACCGAACTGGTTGCAGGGGAATCCGATGATCACCAAACCCTTCTCACCGAACTGCTCATGCAATTCCTGCAGTTGCTTGTATTGCGGGGTGTAGCCGCATTCACTGGCGGTGTTCACCACCAGCACCTTCTTCCCTTTCAGTTGGCTGAATGCGAAGGGCTTGCCCTTGATGTCCGTGGCCACAAGCTCGTGGAAGCCTGCTCCAGAGGTTGGTGCGTTTTCGGTTTGGGGCGCGGTCTTCACGCCGCGGAAACAGCCGATCAGGCCAAGGAAGGAGATCAGGAGCATGGTGTTCATGGTTCGCATCAGGTAATGAACAGGGCCAGGCGGCAAAGGTTCATCACAGCGCGTGAATGCCCGCAGGTGCGGCGTTACCTTTTCACCGCTTTCCCGTAAGAAGGCCACTTCCATGCTTCGCTACCTCATCGCCCCCTTCTCGCTATTCCTGGTCCTTGGTGCCTGTGCGCAAACCGCGGTTCGCATCGTCTCACCTGCGGCGCTGGTGGCGCGTCCCGACCTGGCGATGGATGCAGCCGCCCAAGCCGGCCTGAAAGCCGCTGGCATCTCTTCAGAAGGAATCGCTGATGTGCTGCGCTTGAGCGACCCGCGCGCCTGGCCGGTGGGGCTCAGGACCGACAGCGCCCGTAGCGCGAATGCCGCGGCGCTGGTCAACTTCAACGCCTATCTCGTGTGCGAGTATGCCGATGACGAAGGCGCCATGACCATCATCTCGTTGCCGTCAGCGATCAATTTCCACATGCCCGATGACCTGCGCGCCAAAGAGGACTTCTACCTGGTGCTGCGCGCGGGCGGCGTGGAAGCCGTTGATGCCACTGCCCTTCGTGAGCCGCCCAGCAAAGGGCCATCGTGGCAGCGCCTGCGACCCGCCCGCATCCTGCGGCCCGACGCCGTGTTCGCTACCTACGACCTTGGCGACGATGCCGATGCGCTCGCCGCGCTCGACAAGCAAGGTCTGAGCAAGGCAGAGATCGATGCGGTGGTCTTCCGCAGCCACGAGCGCAACTGGCCCGAGGGCATCGAGAGCTTCGAGAAACGCTATCCGAAGCTCAAGCTCTTCCGCAAGTACAAGGCGTTCAGGCTGGCGCGCTGGGCGGATAAGGTGCTCGTAGTGATCCCCGCTGAGGCGAACAAGAGAGCGCCCGAGAGCATTCGCCCGCGCATCGACGTGTACATGGTGTTCTATCACGAGGCGGTGAAGGAGAAGAGGTGAGCCGCCCCAGCGGGTGCATTCGCCCCGGAGCCTCACGCATTGCCTCCGCTACCTTGCGCCGCCATGCGAAAGGAGTTCCTGCATCTGCTGAAACTCGAAGCTGCGCTTGACCTGCGGCAACGTGCGGCTTGGGGCGGCATGCTGCTGTACGTGGCAAGTGCGGTGTACGTGAGCCACTTGGTCCTGAAGGATGCGCTGACCAGCACGGCTTGGAATGCGCTGTTCTGGATCATCCTGCTCTTCGCGGCCTTCAATGCCCTGTCGCGCTCCTTCCAACGTGAAGACCAAGGACGCCAGCTCTACCTGTACACCTTGGCTCATCCGCGCAACGTGGTGCTGGCGCGCGCCGCCTACAATGCGATCACCATGGCGGTGCTTAGCGCCCTGAGCCTGCTCTTCTACGCGCTGTTCCTCGGGAGCGACCCTTTGTCGCACGCCAACCTCGCGCAATTCGTGATGTCGGTGGTGCTGGGCGGCGTCGGCTTCGCGAGCGTGCTCACCTTGATATCGGCCATCGCTGCGCGCGCGGGCAATGGCATCGGCCTCATGGCCATCCTCGGCTTCCCGGTGATCCTGCCCATGCTGCTGGCCGTTATCCGCAGCGGCCAGCTCGCGCTGCAGGGCGCGCCATGGGCGGAAACGGGCTTGCTCTTCGGAGCCATCGGTGCGCTTGATGTGGTCACCGTCGCCTTGGCCTGGTTGCTGTTCCCGTACCTTTGGCGCGATTGACGATGAAGCAGTGGTGGTGGAAATTCCTAGCGGTGGCCCTGGTGCTCACGGCTTCCATCGTTGCCCTGCGGACGCCACTGGCGCCAACCCTTGCGAGCGCCAGCCCTACCACGCTCACTGCTGGCAGGAACGCCGTTGAAGCAATCGGTTATGCCACGCGATTCACGCAGGGCACGCCGCGTGTTTACCTCGAGAATGGCGGAGAGTTCATTGAGGCGGGCCGTATAGAGGTGAAGGATGACCTGCATCTGACCGCGCACATCCATGTGCCTGAAGGCCTTCGCGAGGACATGACCGACCTGATCGTAGCCACGGACAACGGACAGATGCGCCTGTTCGATGCCTTCTACAATCCGGTAAAAGGCACGGGCGCGGTGGAAGGCACTGTTGCTGCACCAGCGCCAACCGAACGCACCGGCTATGCGTTCCCCAACCGCTCGCTGCTCTACGAGAGCATCCGCAACCTCAATTTCCACGTGCCCATGTGGTTCACCATGATACTGCTGCAGACCGTTTCACTGGTCTTCAGCATCCTGGTGCTGCGCAAAGGGCGCGAGCTGCACGATCGCGGCGCTGCGCAGGCGGTGAACGTGAGCCTGCTCTTCGCCTTCATGGGCCTGATCACCGGCAGCATCTGGGCACGCGCCACCTGGGGCGGCTGGTGGACGAACGATGCCAAGCTGAACGGCGCGGCGGTGACGGTGCTGATCTACCTCGCCTACCTGGTGCTGCGCGGCAGCGTGAGCGATCCCGCGAAGCGCGCGCGCCTCGCTGCCATCTACAACATCTTCGCCTACGTGCTCATGCAGCTCTTCATCATGGCGCTGCCACGCATGAACGACACCCTGCATCCCGGCAGCGGCGGCAATCCCGCATTCAGCCAATACGACCTCGATAGCAGCCTGCGCCCCGTGTTCTATGCAGCCGTGCTCGGCTGGATGGGCATCGGTGCATGGCTGCTGAACCTGCGCTACCGCATGGCGCGCATCCATCTCCATCATGAGCAATCATCGCTTCGTTAGGTTGAATGCGCTCATTGCGGCAGCGATTGCACCGGTGCTCGCTTCGGCACAGGGCAACCCTGACTGGCTCGTGGACACGCTCTACGGCAGCGGCAAGATCAACACGGTCATCGCGGTGGTCTCCGTGATCCTACTCGGACTGGCGGGCTGGCTCTTCCAGCAGGACCGCCGCATCGCGCGCATGGAGAAGCGCATCAAGCCATGAAACGCTCACACATCATCGCACTCGTGCTCATTGCCGTGGCCATGGCGGCCTTCATCGCCACATTGGCCGACAGCAGCACCTTCGTTGACCTCGCGGAAGCAAAGGCGAAGCCCGGCAAGGAATTCAAGGTGAAAGGCTACTTGGACAAGAGCGCGCCGGTGGAGTACGAACCCATCATCGACGCCAACCTCACCACATTCACGCTGGTTGACGACAACGGCGAGACATGCCTTGTGCGGCTGGCGAAAGCGAAACCTTACGACTTCGAGCGTTCCGAGAGCATCGTGCTCACGGGGCACGTGAATGCAACGGGCGAGTTCGTTGCGCACGACATGCTGATGAAGTGCCCGAGCAAGTACAACGAGATGCAGCAGATGGGGCAGGTTGAGGGTTGAGTGGTTGCATGTTGAATACGGTAAGGTCGGCCTTCCGGGTCGTGCCAAGGACTGAACCAGGACAGCAGATTGGGAACTAGCATCGAATACATCGGAGAGCACGCCTGGGCAGGGCAGCTCGGCCACGCGCTCACGCTCACCTCACTGGTTGCCGCTGCGCTCAGCACCATCGCCTATTTCCTCGGAGCCGATCGGAAGGATGCGGCGTGGACGCGCCTCGGCCGCTTGGGCTTCCGTGCGCACAGTGTTGCCGTGCTCGGCATCGTGTCGCTGCTCTTCATCATGCTGTTCAATCACTGGTTCGAGTTCGACTACGTGTGGAAGCATAGCAACCTGCAGATGCCGATGAAGTACATCGCCAGCTGCTTCTGGGAAGGGCAAGAAGGCAGCTTCCTGCTCTGGACCTTCTGGCATGTGGTGCTGGGCAACATCCTCATCTCGCGTGCGAAGGACTGGGAGCCGCATGTCATGGCGGTGTTCGCCTTGGTGCAGGTCTTCCTGGCCTTCATGCTCATCGGCCTGTATGTGGGCGAATGGAAACTGGGCAGCAGCCCCTTCCTGTTGATCCGCGACCTTCCCGAGAACCTCGGCTTGCCGTGGACACAGATGCCGAGCTACCTCTCCGTCATCAGCGAGTTCAAGGATGGCCGCGGCCTCAACCCTTTGCTTCAGAATTACTGGATGGTGATCCACCCGCCCACGCTCTTCCTGGGCTTCGCCTCCACCTTGGTGCCTTTCGCTTATGCCATTGCCGGTCTCTGGCGCAATGAGCGCAGCGCATGGATGGCGCCAGCGTTGCCGTGGACCTTCTTCGGCGTCATGGTGCTGGGCACGGGCATCCTCATGGGCGGCGCCTGGGCTTATGAAGCGCTCAGCTTCGGTGGCTTCTGGGCTTGGGATCCGGTGGAGAACGCATCGCTCGTTCCATGGATCACGCTGGTGGGCGCGGGTCACCTCATGCTCGTGAACAAGCGCAAGGAGTCCTCGCTCTTCAGCGCGCTCAGCCTCACACTCGTCACCTTCATCCTCATCCTGTACAGCACCTTCCTAACGCGCAGTGGTGTACTCGGCGACACCAGTGTTCACAGCTTCACCGGCGATGGCATGCTGCCCGCGCTCGTGCGCTTCCTGCTCATCTTCATCGGAATCAGCGCGGCATTGCTTCACCCGGACAAGAGGCAGCGTTGGACGTACGTGATCCTCTCCATCGTGCTGCTCATCATCGGCCTGGCTTTCGCCATCGAAGTGGAAGCCATCCTGCTCTTCGGCCTGCTCACCCTCATTCATCTCATCCAGTCTTACCGCAAGGGATACAACACCAACGATCCCGAAGAAGCCTTATGGAGCCGTGAGTTCTGGCTCTTCATCGGATCGCTCGTGCTGCTGCTCAGCGCAGCGCAGATCACCTTCAGCACCAGCATCCCCGTAACCAACATCCTGCTCACGCCCTTCAAGGGCTTCTTCACCAGCATGGGCGAGAGCCTCGGATGGGAGGGCCTTACGAAACTTGGCAACGAAGGGCTCTCGACGCCGAGCGAAGCCATCGCGCACTACAACCGCTGGCAGGTCCCGTTCGCCATCATCGTTTCGCTGCTGGTGGCGGTCACGCAATACATGCGCTGGAAGAAGGATGAGTTCCCGCGCTTCGTGAAGCAGATCAGCATCGCCTTCATGGCCAGCGTGATCCTTGCTGCATTGGGCATCACGCTCTTGGGCTACGGTCTGCGCGAGCTGCAACTGGGCTTCATGCTCTTCACCACGGCCTTCGCGGCCATCGCCAACATCGGCTACATCCGCTCGGCGCTCAAGGGCCGCTTGAAGAATGCCGGACCGAGCATCGCGCACACCGGCTTCGCATTGGTGCTGTTGGGCGCGCTGGTGAGCAACAGCCGCAAGGTGGAAGTGAGCCAGAACACGCGCAGCATGGACCTGCGTTTCCTGAACGAGGGCTTCAGCAACAACAAGGACATCCTGCTCTATCGGGGCGACACCGTGCGCATGGATGAGTTCTATGTCCACTACAAGGCCAAGCGCCCCGACGGCGTGAACCTGCACTACGACATGGACTACTTCGCCGTGGAGCCGCGCACCTATGCGAAGGGCGATACGGTGCGCATCGGCGGAACGCTCTTCCGCGCGCGGGCATCGCATTCGGCAGGGCCGCAATTCCTGGCGCAGCAGCCCGAATTCTGGGAAGCACTGGAGAGCTACAGCAAGCGCGACCTCTGGCATGCACGCGAGTGGAGCCCAACCCGCGCTGGCAAGCAGCTCTTCGCGCTCTCGCCGATCATCCAGCTCAACGAGAAGTTCGGCAACGTCCCCGAGCCAAGCACGCGCCATTGGCTAACGCGCGACCTTTACACGCACATCCGTTACGCCGAAATGGCGATGGATCCGGACACACTGCCCAATGGGACCATTACGCCCGACGACGCATGGATGCCGAAGCGGAAGTACGAGAAGCAGGTAGGCGATACCATCGTGACGCCTACAAGCTTCGTGGTGATCGACAGTGTTTACATCGTGCGCGATAGCGCCACCAAAGCCATGCTCGGCGACCGCTTCACGGTGCATGCCG
>DAORNP010000051.1:14193-19579 GCA_035441065.1 Flavobacteriales bacterium
CATCCGCGACCTGTACACACCCGACCGCTGGTTCGAGGCGCGTCCGCTGGTGATCTACGCCGATGGGCAGCCCGTGATGGGCAAGGCCGCTGAGGTGGCGCCGTTGCGCGTGCTCTACGGATTGGCCACGGTCGATGGCGAGAAGCTCGGCATCGAGGTGGCCGAATCGGAATTCGTGGTGATGCAGGCGCTCATGTTCCCCTGGATCAACATCCTCTGGATCGGTTGCGTGCTGCTGGCACTGGGCAGCGGCATGGCGGTTTGGCAACGCGTGCGTGGGAAATGATGGCTCAGGTCCCCGGCACCGATTCCAGCAGGCCATCATGGAAGGTCCGAGCCTCATCGGCCACAACAGCGATACCCCACTTGCAGTGATGACATCCATTCTCCTGATTGGCACCGGCCGTATGGCCTACCATTTGGGCCACGCCATGGTGAAGGCCAAGCTCCCGCTCATCGGCGTGGCCGGCCGCAACCCGGAGAAGCTCAACGACCTCGCGCGCTTCCTCGACCGCCCGGCGCATCGCTTGGACCGCCCCCTGCCACATGCCGACCTGGTGATCGTGGCCACCAGCGATGATAGCATCGCCGAGGTGGCAGCGCGCATCCCGGAGGGCTGGGCGACCGTGGCGCACACGGCTGGTGCCGTCGGAATCGATGTGCTGGCCCCCCATGCGCACCGGGCCGTGATCTGGCCCGTGCAGACGCTGAGCCACGGTGCGCCCATCGATCTGAGTGATGTGCCCTTGGCCGTTGAAGGCAGCACGCCCGAAGCCGAAGCCGCGATCCTGCGGCTTGCGCGCGCCATGAGCCAGAGCGTGCTGCAGATGCCTCACCGCCAGCGCGAACTGCTCCACCTCACCGCTGTATTGGCGAGCAACTTCCCAGTCTTCCTCATGCACGAGGCTCAACGCCTGCTGAAGCAAGAGAAGCTGCCGCCCAACCTGCTCATGCCGCTGTGGAAGCTCACCGCGCAGAAGGTCACCACCATAGGCCCGGCGGAAGCGCTCACCGGCCCAGCACGGCGCGGCGACATCAGCTCCGTGAAGCGCCACCTCGAACTGTTGCAGGGCGAACCCGACCTTCGCCGTGCCTACGCGCAACTGAGCAGCATGGTGCTGAAGGCGCATGGCCACGATCCCGATGGCATTGACCTATAAGGCCCTCCTCCCTAGCATTCGCAACTTCCTCTTCGACGTGGACGGCGTGTTCACTGACAACCGCACGCTGCTCTACCCCGGCCTGGATCCCGTCCGCACCTTCTACACGCGCGATGCCTTCGCTGTGCAGCACGCCATCAAGGAGGGCTATCGCATCATCATCATCAGCGGCGGTCGCAGCCAAGGCGTGGCCGACAGCCTTGCGCGCCTGGGCGTCACGGAAGTGCATCTGGGCACGCGCGATAAGCTCGCTCTGCTGGAGCAGAAGGTGAAGGAGGGCCTCGACCTGAGCGCATCGGCCTACATGGGCGACGACCTGCCCGATACGCGCGTGATGCAACGTGTGGCTTTGCCTTGTTGCCCGGCCGATGCGGTGCCGGAGATCAAAGCCATCAGCCGGTTCATAAGCGGCAAGAATGGCGGGGATGGCTGCGTGCGCGACCTGATCGAGCAAACCATGAAGGTACAAGGCACTTGGCTCACCGATGGCGCATACACCTGGTGATCGCGGACGACTGAATCGCATGCTCGACCTCATCAAGCTCTCTCGTCCGCTTAACCTGCTGATCATGGCCCTCACCATGGCGCTGATCCGCTACGGGCTCGTGGACGGCTACCTAGAGCGCGGCCTGCAACAGCTCATCACAGAGCAAGGCGGCTCCATTACTCGCGCAGAGCTCGTGCTCTCGCCGGGCTTCGGTCCGCAGCTACCCGTGCATCTGTTCGCATTGCTCGTGCTCAGCGTGGTGCTCATCGGCGCAGCGGGGAACATCATCAACGACTATTTCGATACGCGCATCGACCGCATCAATCGCCCCAGCACCGTGATCGTGGGCCGTACCGTGAAACGCCGCGTGGCCATGGTGGCGCACATGGTGCTCAGCGGCCTCGGATTATTATGCGGCGCTATCGTGGCCTGGCGCACCGGTCAACTGCCGCTGCTCATCATCCCAGCCTTCGCCATCGGCGCCTTGTGGACCTACAGCACCACATTCAAGCGTCAGCTCATCATCGGCAACGGCACTGTGGCCACGCTCACTGCGCTGGTTCCGCTCACAACCGGGCTGTATGAGATACCCGCGATGCAGCGCGGCTTCGCTGGGCACGCCACTGTTCGACTTCCCGATGGTCAGTCGTTCGGCATGGAAGCAGACTTCACTGGATTGTGGTGGTGGGTGCTGGGCTTCGCAGCCTTCGCCTTCCTGTCGTCGCTCGTGCGCGAGTTGCAGAAGGACATGGCCGATGTGAAGGGCGATGAGGCGCATGGCTGCCGCACGGTGCCGATCGCATGGGGCATGCGCTGGGCGAAGGCGCTCGTGCTCGTGTACATCGCCGCGCTCATCATTGGCCTGCTCGCGTTGCACATGCTGGTGCCTGCCTTGCGCGGGAACCTCGCGTATTGGTACATCCAGCTCGGCATCATTGCACCACTGTTGCTTTCGGCTGGATTCACCTACAACGCCGTCCGACGTGAAGAGCATGTCCGCGCAGGATCGCTGCTGAAAGTGGCCATGGTGATGGGCGTTGGTTTCGCAGCGCTGGTCCGATTCCTATGAGCACCCCTCCCATCTTCCCTTGGCGCCTCATCCTCGCCTCTGCATCGCCGCGCAGGCGCCAGCTGCTGCAAGGCCTCGATCTGCCCGTGGAGATCACCAGCGTGGATGTGGATGAGACGCCGCCCGTTGGCATGCCTGATGATCAAGTGGCCGAGCATCTCGCGCGCAAGAAGGCCGAGGCCTGGTCCGGATCGTTGCAAACAGACCAAGTGCTCATCACGGCAGACACTACCGTGCTGCTTGACGATTCTTCCGGTCCACATCTCTTGAACAAGCCCGTTGACGATGCTGATGCACGCCGCATGCTCGCTCTGCTCTCCGGTCGCTCGCACCGCGTGATCACCGGTGTCTGCCTGCGCACGGCGCGTGGCATGAGCAGCTTCGCCGATACCGCTGTGGTGCATTTCCGCGCGCTCACCGCGGACGAGATCGCCTACTACGTGGCGCGGCACCAGCCAATGGACAAGGCCGGTGCGTACGGCGTGCAGGATTGGATCGGCTACACCGCAGTCGAACGCATCGAGGGCAGCTTCTACACGGTGATGGGCCTGCCCATGCACCGTGTATACCAGGCTTTGCACGAGCCGCCGGAACCGGTGTGACCTTGCTCAGGTCCATCATCCGAACCTGGGGTTACCTTGCTGCCCTCCAATCCGATCGTCATGAAAAAGGTCATCACCCTCTGTGCTTCGGCATTCATCGTCTGCGTCGTTTCCGCGCAAACCGGGAAGACACGAGAAGGCTACTCCCTCCAATGGGACAAGTCCATCGCTGTGGTGCCGGACAGCCTTCAGAACGGAGCCTTCAAGCTGCCCGCGTGGACCATTGCCGTGCACGAGGCCGAGGCCAGTGATGTGATCGGCTGGTGGATGACCGACATGCAAGCCGTGAGCACCGCAGTGACCAAGGGAAAGCCCGCAAAAGCCATCGGCCTGCGCGCACCGCAACTGAGCGAAGCCGCCATGGCTGCTGCCGCGGCGAACCAGGAGAAGAAGGCGGATCTGGCCAAGCTCACCGTGGCCTTCGCGGTGAACGATTCGACGACCACGGCTACGCGAGATGGCCAGGAAGCCTACATGCGCGCACTGGCCGTGAAGTACAACCGGGCCGTGGTGCAAGCACAGATCGCCGCGTATGAGAAGCAGTTCGCCAAGGCGGGCGACAAGCTGGCCGACACCAAGGGTGATGTGGCCAAGAGCCAGTCACGCATCACCAAGTCGAACAGCCAGTTGGAGAAGCTCAAGTCGAAGCGAGCGAAAATCGAACGCAACAACGCGCACCTCACTGGCGATATCGCTGGTCGCGAGAAGAAATTCGCGCTGAGCAACGACCCCAAGGACCTTCAGAAGCTAACCAAGGCGCGGCAGAAACTGGCCAAGGGCGAGAGTTCATTGGCCAAGCTGATGCAGCAGGAGGCCAAGGTGCAGGGCGACATCGCGAAGGAGCAGGGCCGCTTGGAGAGCAGCGCGGGCAAGGCCGAGGATCGTGGCGCCACGAAGGAGGAGGTGCAGCGCACGCTCGATGCCCTGAAGCGCAAGCACGACGCCATCCAGTAGTCTTAGCGCAGCAGCGTCACGTGCCCCGTGCGCTCCTGGATGCGGCCCTCCGTATCGCGCAGCCTCAAGGTCCAGGGGTAGATGCCGATTGGCACCTCACCCACTGACTGTCCATCCCATTGCTGGTCCTTCTCCGTTGCGCGGAACAACACCCCGCCCCAGCGGTCGAACACGAGCAGTTCGAATTCACGCGGATCGCCCACCGTGGTGATCACGCCCCAGGCATCATTGAAGCCGTCGTTGTTCGGCGTGAAGGCATTCGGGATGTAAGCCGCGAAATCATCCTCCACGCAGACGATCGCTCCCGCCGCGGAAGCGCAGCCGTTGGCATTCGTCACGAGCAGCTCCACGTGATAACAGCCCACTTCATTGTATGCGAATGCGGGAGCGTATTCGGTGCTCATGCTGTCAGCAGCGTTCCCGAATCGCCAGAGCACGCTGTCCGCGCCGCTCGAGCGGTTCACGAACGAGATGAGCGGATCACGGATGGTGGTCACCGGCGGCACAGCATTGAATGCGGCAGAAGGCGATTGCAGCACATGAACGGCATCGATCAATGACCATTCGCCGCTACAGCCATCTGAGGTCCGCGTAAGGCGCACATCATAAACGCCGCCGCGCGGGTAGCAGTGCGTGATGCTCGTGCCAGCGTTGATCACCGTGCCATCGCCCAGATCCCATGTGAAGTCGCCGTCATCGGCATCGGCGACCAAACGCGTGCAATGCGGGGAGCATCCCATGGTGTCCAGCACCGTGAAGGTGGGTGTTCCGGCATCGCCTACCACCACATCGATGGTGGCGGGTGCGCTCACGCAGCCACTCGCATCGGTGGCGATGACCGTATACTGAGCGGAAGCCGAGGGCACCACATCCGGACCATCAGGTGCCCATGTGTATGCGTATCCACCCGCGCCACCGCTGGCCTGCGCCTGCAAGGTGAGGGATTCGCCGAGGCAGATGCTGAGTTCATCATCAACCGTCACCACCACGGGCGAAGGTTGGTTCACCGTTGCAATCACGGAAGTGGTGCATGCGTTTCCATCCGTGATCGCGCAGGTGTAGGTGCCAGCAGCAAGGCCCGAAGCCGTTGCAGCCGTTCCGCCGTTCGGCGACC
>DAORNP010000051.1:19705-21742 GCA_035441065.1 Flavobacteriales bacterium
GGACATGCGCCAGTTGCGTTGCCATTGAAGATGTACGTGCCCGCATCAAGCCCGGAAACCGATAACCCCGTGTCGCCGGTGCTCCAATTCGCCAACGACAGTGTTGCACCACCTACCTCAGCAACCACGCTGCCGTCGCCTCCTATGCAGGTCGGATCCGTACCGGTAAGCTGCAGATCGAGTACGATGATGCTTAGCGTGGTGACTATCGGAGAGCGGCAGGAGAAGTACCTTGTGAACGTGACCGTGTATTCACCTGGGCCGCTGAACTGGTGATCGGGCGTAAGCAACGTGCTTGTGTTGGCGGCCCCGGAAGCCGGGTCGCCGAAATCCCACGACCATGAGTCAGCGCAGGTCTGCACATCATTCACCTCCAGATCACTATTGAAGCACTCGTACTGTATCAACGTCGGCTCCTGTGGCGCCTCTCCGATGTACACATCATCGATGGCCACCCCGTCGTAGTTGTTGCATGTGGTGCCCGCGCCGAAGATGAAGCGGAACTTCACGCTGGGCTCACCGGCCAGGAAGGCGAGGCAATGCGATGCCGTTACCCAGCCCGCGCTGCCTTGACCGCCCGCGCAACTGCCTTGGGTTGGGCCGATGCGTCCGCTCCACCCATGGCGCGGCGACGCCAGATTGAGGTTGCTGATGTTGGTGGTGTTGAACCAATTCTGATCGAAGCAAGTGGTCGGATCGTCCACCGAGCCTACGTTCTCCCACGTGGCGCCTTGATTGAGGGAGTACTGGAAGCCAAGGCCATCGTAGGTGCGCTCGCACTCCCAGAAGATCTTGAACGATACATACGGGAACGGCAGGTTGGTGAAATCGAAGCAGGGGCCTTCGAGCCAACTCTGCTGGCCGTTGCTGTAGAATGAAGTGGCAAGGCCGCCTTGAATCCACGCATTCGCCCCACCGCCGGCTCCGTTGATGGTGGGTTTCGATGGCGTACCCCAGGCCCAATCGTTGCCGCTGCCGCCGGAAATCCAAGCTGGTCCGGCCTCGAAGCCCTCCTGGTAAGGGAAATTGCCGATGGTGACGGGGCATTGCGCCACGACGCTGATGGCCTGCATGACAAGCAGGCCAGCGAACAGCAATCGAATGGGGGGCCCAGCGCTCATGGCGTGCAAAGGACGGAGATCGCGGGCCGCTTGGCGCCTATTCCCCATCAATCAGCGCAGCACCATCACCGTGCCCTTCAGGCTGTGGCTCTTGCCATCGAAACCCGTGGCCTCCAGCACGAAGAAGTAGGTGCCATCGCTCACCGGCTCTCCCCCGAAGGTGCGGCCATCCCAGGCTTGGCGGGCACGCTCCAAACGGGCCACCTCCGCACCATAGCGGTTGAAGATGATCACCTCCATACGCTCGATGCCCACCGCATCAACACGGAACTGGTCGTTCTGTCCATCGGCGTTCGGCGTGAACACATTGGGCACCACCACGGAGCTGGGCACTTGTTCCAACTCGCCCACCACGATGACGCCGGTGGCGGTGGCCACGCAGCCTTGCACGGTTACCGTGAGCGTGACGGCGTAAGTGCCGTCCTCATCGTAGGTATGCGTTGGCTCGAAATCCGTGCCGGTGAGGCCATCGCCGAACTGCCAGAGCATGTTGGCGCCTTGCGGCGTGCTCGTGTTGCTGAAGGCCACTTCGAGCGGCGCTTCACCAATGGCGGGCGATGCCGTGAATGAAGCGCTCACATTCACCACCGTGATCTCAATCTGCGCGCTGCCAGTGCCGCAGCTGTTCGACCCGATCACGCTGTAGGTGCCCGCCTGGTTCACCGTGATGCTCGCACCGGTCTGCTGGTTGCTCCAGATGTAATTCTCCGCACCGCTGGCGGTGAGCACCACGCTCTGACCCGAGCACAATGCCGTGGGGCCGTTCGGTGTGATCTGCACGGCTGGGCCGCTCGCTTCAGTGATCGTGATCTGGGCGCTGCCCGCTCCGCAAGCATTGCTGCCATCTACACTGTAATTGCCCGCAGCGCTCACGATGATGCTCGCGCTCGTTTCGCCGCCGGGGCTCCACACGTAG
>DAORNP010000051.1:21780-22124 GCA_035441065.1 Flavobacteriales bacterium
AGGGACACGCTTTGTCCAGGGCAGATGGCGGTTGGGCCGTCGGGCGTGATGGTGATCGACGGACCGCTCGCCTGCGTGATCGTTATCTGCGCGCTGCCCGTTCCGCATGCATTGCTGCCATCCACACTGTAACCGCCGGGATCGCTCACGGTGATGCTCGCGCTCGTTTCGCCACCGGGGCTCCATACGTAGCTATCGCCGCCGCTCGCCGTGAGGGTCACGCTTTGTCCGGGGCAGATGGCCGTTGGACCATCGGGCATGATGGTGATCGACGGACCGCTTGCCTGCGTGATCGTGATCTGCGCGCTGCCTGTTCCACAAGCATTGCTGCCGTCCACACTGTA
>DAORNP010000052.1:0-21386 GCA_035441065.1 Flavobacteriales bacterium
AAGTGCCCCGCCAGGTGGAGGTTAGGTTCGAGGATTTGATCCGTGGCTGGGTGGTGGTGCATAGCAGCAACATCGACGACAAGGTGCTCTTCAAGAGCGATGGCATGCCCACCTACCACCTGGCCAACATCGTCGATGACCATCTGATGCGCATCACGCATGTGATCCGTGGTGAAGAATGGCTGCCGAGCGCGCCCTTGCACGTCCTCATTTACGAGGCCTTCGGATGGGAGCGTCCTGCATTCGCGCACCTGCCCCTGATCCTTCGGCCCGATGGCAAGGGCAAGCTGAGCAAGCGCGATGGCGACAAGCTCGGCTTCCCCGTGTTCCCGCTCGATTGGCTTGACCCCAGCAGCGGCGAGAAGAGCAGTGGCTACCGCGAGCGTGGCTACTACCCCGAGGCCTTCGTGAACATGCTGGCGCTGCTGGGCTGGAACCCCGGCGGCGATGTGGAGCTGATGAGCCTCGAGGAGATGGTGAAGCACTTCGACCTCGGACGTGTGCACAAGGGTGGAGCGCGCTTCGATCCGGACAAGACCCGCTGGTTCAACCAGCAATACCTGCGCATGCGACCGGACGCTGAGCTGGGCGCACAACTGCAGGCCACGCTGAAGCTGCACGGGATCCAAACCACGATTGAGCGCGCAACGTCTGCTGCGGCGCTGTTGAAGGAGCGCGCCACCTTCATCGACGACATGCTCGAGGGCCTGTACCTCTTCACGACCGGCTCGCCGCTCCAGGGCAATGCCGAAGGCGAAGCCGAGTTGAAGAAGCGTTGGAAGCCGGAGGCCGCGCCCGCAATCGAAGGATACATCGCTGCGCTCGCGGCTTCAAGCCCGGCAAGCAATGGCGACTTCGAGCAGACCTTCAATAGCGTTCTCCTGTCCACAGGCATGAAGGTGGGGCAGGTGATGCCGCTTTACCGGCTTTTCGTGGCAGGCCGCATGCAGGGGCCGGGCATGTTCGACGTGAGCGCGCTGCTGGGTCGCGAAGAAGTGGTCGCACGATTGAAAGCGGGCCTCGACATCTGCCGCGCATGGGCCTGATTGAGGTCAACGGCATTAGGCTGTACGCTTATCACGGCTGTTTGCCGGAAGAAGCGGGCATTGGCGGCAACTACCGCGTGGATGTCTCCGTCCGAGGCGATTTCAGCAAGGCCGAAACAAGCGACGAGCTCGCCGATACGGTGGATTACGGACGCGTGACAGCGATCGTGCAAGAGCAGCTGTCTGTTCGCAGCAAGCTCATCGAGCATGTAGCGGCACGCATCCTGAGCGGCTTAAGAGCCGAATGGCCGCAACACGGGCCATGGCGTGTGCGATTGGTGAAAGAGAGACCGCCAATCGAGGGCGATGTAGAGGCCGCAGCCATAACCCTCGAGGGGTGATTTCAGCGCGCCCTAAACCTCAACATTCACCTCCAGCGGCCCTCAACGGCGTTGCCCCACTATCTTCGCCCGCCATTCAGGGTCACGTGGCCGAGTGGCTAGGCTCAGCTCTGCAAAAGCTGCTACAGCGGTTCGACTCCGCTCGTGACCTCCAGAAAGCCCTGCCGCAAGGCGGGGCTTCCTGCTTACAGGTTCTACATTGGCCCATACCGATCGCCCGCGACCTGCGTTGTGGGCATGCACCCGAATAGCCATGCTGAGATTCTGCTCCCTCCTTGCCCTTGTCTTCGCTACAGCGGTCCAGGCCCAGGTTCCCATCGGCTCATGGCGCGAGCACCTGCCCTGGCAGCGCATGGTCGACGTGGTGGAGGGCGATGGCGGCGTGTACTGCGCCACGGCCAACGCGGTCTTCCATTACAATAAGGGCACCAACGAGACGCGGCGCCTGAGCAAGGTGAACCTGCTCAACGATGTGGAAATCCGCGGCCTTGCCTGGTGCGAGGAGCTGGGCATGCTCTTGGTGCATTACGGCAATGGCAATCTCGACCTGGTGCAGGGCAACCGCAGCTTCAACATGGGTGATATCCGGCGCAGCGCGCTCTTGGGAGACAAGGCCATCTATCGGATCCTTGTTGACGGGACCACGGCTTACCTCTCCTGCGGCTTCGGCATTGTGGTGGTTGACCTGCAGCGGCGCGAGGTGAAGGAGACTTGGCTCATCGGTCCCGATGGAGGGCAGGTACGCGTGCGGCAGATCGCGCTGCACAACGATTCCATTTATGCGGCCACCACATCGGGCCTTTTCGTCGCATGGCGCAACGCCTCGAATCTGGCTGCATTCACCAATTGGCGCCGTCGCTCAGACATGGGCGGCCTCATGGCCAATGGTCCGTTCAACCAAGCGGTTTCCTACCAGGGCCGCCTCTTCGTGAACTACGACAAGCCCAACAGCAACAACGACACCCTGCTGATCCTGCGCGCAGACAATACCTGGGAGCAGTTCGGCCCGGGAAGAGGAACCTTCAATGTGGAGACCCGTGTCTCAGAGAACGGCCAATTCCTGCTCTTTGCGCGCGACTATGACCTGGTGCAATACAATGCAGCGTTGGAGGTGGAGAACTCGACCTTCTCCTATGGTGCGGGGGGGCAGTTCTGCACACCGGCCCGTATGATCCAAGCGCTCGACGGAACCGTATGGATAGCAGACCGCGACCAAGGCTTGGTGCGGCTCACGGGCTTCAACCAAGGCGTTCCCATTCGGCCCAACGGTCCCACCACCGCCAATGCCTACCGGATGGCTGCGGGCGGGGGCCGCGTGTATGTGGCCACGGGTTCGGTCACGGGCAATTGGGGCAACGCTTTCCTGAAGGATGGCGTGCACCATTTCGGCGATGAGACCTGGCGAACTACCAATCGGAGCAACAGCACCATCTTCGAAACCGGGGGGAACGAATTCGGCCAATCGCTGAACGACCCGGTGGCCGTGGCGATTGATCCGTTGGACCCTTCGCGGGCATACGTGGGGAGCTGGGAGGACGGAATCGTGGAGTTCCGCGACCGCGAGCCAGTAGTGCTGTACAACAACAACAATAGCAGCCTGGGCCTCGCTACCAACGATGGCGGCGGCAAGGTGAACGTGGCCGGTCTCGACTTCGATGAGCAAGGGAATCTCTGGGCATCCAACGCGCATGCGGCAGCGCCCATCAGCGTGCGCGCGCGCAATGGCCAATGGTACAGCTACAGCCCCGGCGCGATCCTCGGCGGGAACGCGCTGCTGGGTGAGATCATCGCGGCCAGCAATGGGTACAAATGGCTCATCCGCCCGCGCGCAACGGGCCTGCTCGTCTTCAACGACAACGGAACCCTGGCCGATTCGGGCGACGATCAATACAAGCTCATCACCACCGCTGAAGGGTCCGGCGGCCTGCCCTCCATCGATGTGCTCTCCATCGCCGAGGACCTTGAGGGCCAGATCTGGGTGGGCACCAACAAGGGCGTTGCGGTCTTCTACAACCCCAGCGACCTCTTCAGCAGCGCCCCGTCCGATGCGCAGCAGATCCTGATCGAGCAGGATGGCAACGTGCAGATACTCTTGGAAACCGAGTTCATCAGCGCCATTGCCGTGGATGGCGCCAACCGCAAGTGGATCGGCACCCAGACCGGTGGCGTATTCCTGATCAGCGCCGACGGCCGTGCGCAGATTGCGCGCTTCACGGCGGCCAATAGCCCCCTGCTCAGCAATACCATCAATGCGATCGCGATCGAGGGCAGCTCGGGCGAGGTGTTCATCGCCACCGATCGCGGCATCGTGAGCTTCCGCAGCGATGCCATCGACCCTTCGGAAAGCGCCAGCTGCGCGAAGGTGTTCCCCAACCCGGTGCGCGAGGGATACACGGGCCCGGTAGCGGTGACGGGTTTGGCACGGGATAGCGAGGTGCGTATCACTGATGCGAGCGGCAATCTGGTGTACAAGACCACATCGCTAGGTGGCCAAGCCATTTGGAACGCCAGCGACATGAACGGCAATCGTGTTGCCACGGGCGTCTATCTGATCTTCGCCAGCGATCCGGACGGCGTGTTCAAGTGCAACACCAAGGTGCTGGTGGCGCGCTAATCACCGGACAAGCCCATGCTCGTCACTGCGGAAGGATTCACCCTTCGCGCCATCGCCCACGGCGACCGCAGCACCATCCTGAAAGCCTGGACGCGGCATGGCGGCGCGCGTTCGTATGTGGTGCGCACCGGGGCCAGGGGACCGCATGCGGCGCTGCAGCCACTGGCACGCATCGAGATCATCGCCGATGAAAGACCCGATCGTGAACTGCACATCGCTCGAACGGTGCGCGTGCGTCAACCCTTCACGCGCATCCCCTTCGATCCGGTGCGCGGCACCGTGGCGCTTTTCGCACAAGAGCTGCTCGTGCGTGTGCTGCGCGGCGAGAGCGCCGACGAAGAACTGCATGCGGTGGTAGAAGAAGCGATCGAGGCCATCGATGCGGCGCCCGATCTGCGCTGGCTGCCACACCTGTTGATGCTCCGCTTGTGCGGCCCGCTCGGCTTCATGCCCGAGCCGCCGGAGCAGGGCAATGACCATTTCGATCTGCGCGAGGGGCGTTTCCTGCCAGCAGGGCCACGCCATGGCCACCTGCTGGCACCGCCTCTGAGCACCGTGCTTGCTGAATTGATGGAAGCGCAGGAATGGAGCGGCCCCTCGACCATATCGGCCACACAGCGACGAGGCCTGTTGGACCATCTGCTTCTATACTATCGCCTGCATATCGAAGGGCTCGGCGAGATGCGCTCGCCCGCTGTGCTACATGCGTTGCTTGGCTAGTGACGCCAGCGGGTACTTTCGGCCTCTCGAAACAAGATGCCAAGCCGCCTTCCTATCGCATGCGCACTGGCCATAGCGGCGCAGGGCTGCACCAACCAACCGACTTCCATGATCGAAGCCGACCAGCTCACGGCCCCTGTTGCCGTGAAGAAGCCGCACGCCATCACCGCGCATGGCCATACGCGCAACGACGAGTACCACTGGATGCGCCTCAGCGAAGAGCAGCGCAATGCCGCCGAACCCGATTCGCTCACGCGCGCGGTGATCGACCACCTCAACGCAGAGAACGCATACACCGAAGGCGTGCTCGCCCCGGTGAAGCAGCTGCGCGAGGACATCTTCAAAGAGATGAAGGCGCGCATCAAGGAGCAGGATATCAGCGTGCCATACCGAGAGAACGGCTTCTGGTACCAACAGCGCTACGAGACGGGCAAGGAGTACCCCATCCATGTGCGCGCAATGGCGAACAGCGATGCATGGCCAGCGGAGGACGATGCGGCTTGGAGCGTGGTGCGCGATGAGAACCGGCTCGCCGAGGGTGCAGCCTACTTCGATCTCGGCGACTTCGAGATCAGCCCCACCAATGGATTGGCAGCCTATAGCACGGATCGCGTGGGACGCCGGATCTATGACATCCGCTTCCGGGACCTGGCCACAGGGAAGGACCTGCCTGATGTGATCGAGGCCACGGCCGGCGGCTGCGCCTTCGCCGATGACCGTACGGTGTTCTACAGCCGCAAGGACAATACACTTCGCAGCTACCGCATCTATCGGCATGTGCTCGGCACCGATGCAGCGAAAGACGTGCTCGTGTTCGAGGAGAAGGATCCCGCCTTCAGTTGCGATGTGTACCGCAGCCGCAGTAATCGCTTTGTGATGATCTCGTCAGGGAGCACGCTCAGTGATGAGCATCTCATGCTGCCCGTGGATGAGCCGCTTGGCGAGTTCCGCACATTCTTGAAGCGTGAAGAAGAGCACGAGCACAGCGTGCAGCATGTGCCAGGGACGAATGGCCAGCCCGGCAAATGGCTCATCGTCACAAATTGGAAGGCGCTCAACTTCCGCCTGATGGAATGCAGCGAGCGCGAGACCGGCGACAAGTCGAAATGGAAAGAGGTGATCGCGCACCGAGCCGATGTGCTCTTGGAAGATGTGGAATCGTTCCGCGACCACCTCGTTATCACCGAGCGGCGCGAGGGGCTCACGCATCTGCGTGTAAGGCGGCTCAGCAACAACAGCGAGCACGAGATCACATTCAACGACCCGGCATACGTGGCTTATGGCGGCACGAATCAGGAATGGGACACGCACTTGTTCCGCTATGGCTACACCTCACTCACCACGCCCAGCAGCGTCTTTCAGCATGACCTCCTCACGCAGCAGAGCACCTTGCTGAAGCAGCAGGAGGTGATCGGCACGTTCAAGTCGGACGACTACGCGAGCGAGCGGATCTGGGTGGCTGCGCGCGATGGCGCACAAGTCCCCGTGAGCATCGTGTACCGTAAGGGAACACCGATGAATGGCACCTCGCCGCTGCTCCTCTATGGCTATGGCAGCTATGGCTACAGCATCGACCCCACCTTCAGCAGCTCGCGCCTCAGCCTACTCGACCGCGGCTTCATCTTCGCGATTGCGCACATCCGCGGCGGTGAGGAGATGGGGCGCGAGTGGTACGAGAACGGGAAGATGGAGCATAAGCTGAACACGTTCACCGATTTCATCGATTGCGCTGATCACCTGGTGGCGAAGAAGTACGCCGATCCCAAGCGGGTGTTCTGCCACGGCGGAAGCGCGGGCGGGCTGCTCGTCGGCGCGGTGGTGAATATGCGTCCCGACCGTTGGAAGGCCGTATGCGCCGAAGTGCCGTTCGTCGACGTGGTCACCACCATGCTCGACGAGAGCATCCCGCTCACCACCGGCGAATTCGATGAGTGGGGCGACCCGAAGGAGAAGGAGGCCTACGACCGCATGCTATCCTACTCGCCGTACGATAACATCGCCGACGCGCACTACCCCGCCATGCTCGTCACCACCGGATTCCACGACAGCCAGGTGCAGTATTGGGAGCCGGCGAAATGGGTTCAGCGCCTGCGGGAGCACCAGCAGGCGAATGCCCCCATTCTCCTGCAAACGAACATGGAGGCGGGCCATGGCGGCGCATCGGGTCGCTTCGAGCGCCTCAAGGAAGTCGCCCTCGTGTACGCCTTCTTCCTGAAGCAAGCAGGGCTAGCCGGCTAGCGTGGCTGCGCGCCGAAGTCAATCGGGCGATGGCGCAGGAACAAGCGCGTGAGGTCCATGCCGAAGTAGCGCAGCGCTCCCAGCAGCACCATCGTGGCCGTTGCATCGTCGATATTCCCGATGAGCGGCAGGTTGTCGGGCACGAACTCGGCCAGGCCCAAGGTCGGGTTGAGCAGGTAGATGAACGACAGTGCGCCCAGCAAGGCGACGAGCAGGCTTTTCATGGTAAATGACGCTTTCATGATGAACGCAAGGAGCGCAGGCAAAGGTATCGCGGGTACATTCGGCCTCCGATGAGAAAAGCCCTGCTACCTGCGCTGCTGCTGCTCCCCGTGATCGGCGCCGCGCAACTGCTCTCCGATGCCGACGCGCTCGACCAGATGCGCTACGATGTGCAGTACCTCGCCAGCGACAGGCTCGAAGGCCGCGAAGCCGGAACGCCAGGCGAGAAGCTTGCCGTGGACTACATCGCTGCCAAATTCGGGAACGTGGGCCTGATGCCCTATGGCACAAATGCCAGTTACCTGCAGCCCTTCACCTTTAATGCAGAACCGCAGCGTGGCGCCAATTGCTCGTTGCAGCTGGGCCGCAAGAAGCTGAAGCTCGATGAGCAGTGGCTGCCCTTGGGCTTCTCGGCGAGCAGCAGTGCGCGCGGCAAGGTGCTCAAGCTGGGCTATGGCATCGTTGCCCCCGAGCTGAGCTATGCGGACTATCCCGATAGCCTGAACCTGAAGGACCGCGTGGTGGCGTTTAGCGTGAGCTCGCCAGACGGCATACATCCTCACAGCAAATATCTCGCGCACCACGACCTGATGGCGCGCGCCCAACGGGCAGCCGAAAGGGGCGCGGCAGCCGTGCTTTTCTACAATGATGATCCCACGGCTCCAGCACCCGATGGGAAGCTGAGCGCCAAACTGAAGCCCATCGGAGTACCGGTGATCCTCCTGAAAGGCGACCTCCACGAAGCACTTGTGATCGACAACAATCCCTGCGCGATCAATGTGGACATCGTCCGCGTGGAGAAGACGGCCTACAACGTGGTGGGCATGATCGACAACGGCCGGGAGCACGTGGTGGTGATCGGCGCCCATCTTGATCACCTGGGCTACGGCGATGAAGGGTCGCTGCATCGCGGTGAGCCGGCCATCCACAACGGCGCCGATGACAATGCGAGCGGCGTGGCCGTGATGCTGCAGCTCGCGCGCGACCTCGCCGAATACGACCACACGCGCGCCAACGACTATCTCTTCATCGCCTTCAGTGGAGAAGAGAAGGGCCTCTATGGATCGAACTACTGGACGAAGAACCCCACGGTGCCGATCGAGCAGCTCAACTACATGATCAACCTCGACATGGTGGGCAGGCTCGATAGCGCAGGAGCCGTCGGCATAAACGGCGTGGGCACATCGCCTGCCTGGGATGAAGTGAACCGCAACCTCGTGGGCAACTTGAAAGTGAAGACCACCAATAGCGGCATCGGCCCCAGCGATCATACAAGCTTCTACCTGCAAGGCGTGCCCGCCATCCACTTCTTCACCGGCACGCACGCCGACTACCATAAGCCCAGCGACGACGAAGACAAGATCAACTACCCCGGCATGCTGCGCGTCACGCGTTTCATCGAATCGCTCATCGCAACACTGGACGATGATGGGAAGCTGGCCTTCACCAAGACCGAGGAAGTGAACACCGAGAACGCGCCGCGCTTCAAGGTCACCCTGGGCGTGGTGCCCGATTACCTGTACGACGGCAAGGGCATGCGCATCGATGGACTCACTGAAGGCAAGCCCGCTGCAAATGCCGGACTGAAAGTGGGCGACGTGGTAGTGAAGCTGGGCGCCATGGATGTGACCGACATGATGGGCTACATGAAGGCGCTCGCGCAGTTCAACAAGGGCGATACAGCCAAAGTGATCGTGCTCCGCGGCGGCAAGGAAGTTGAAGCAAACGTCACCTTCTGATGAGCGCGCAACGCATCGCCGTGATCGGCGCGGGCAGCTGGGGCACTGCTCTGGTGAAGCTGCTTTCCTCCAATGCGGATCGCGTGGGCTGGTGGGTGCGGCGGGCAGAGACCATCTCGCACATCACCAAGTACGGACACAACCCCGACTACATCAGCGCCGCGCAGTTCGATGCGGCCCGCTTGGCCATGAGCGACGACATACACGCCGTGGTGCGCGATGCCGAGGTGCTCGTGATCGCCGTGCCCAGCGCTTTCCTCAAGGCCACCATGGATCAACTGGATCCGAGCGAGCTGAAGGGTAAGACCATCTTCAGCGCAGTGAAGGGCATCGTGCCGGAGACCAACCAGATCGTGGGCGAATACCTCTTCCAGCACTGGGGCGTGGCCGAGGCGGACTTCGGCGTGATTTGCGGGCCTTGCCACGCCGAAGAGGTGGCCATGGAGCGCCTCAGCTACCTCACCATCGCCTGCCAGGATGCCTCAATGGCGAAGGCTATGGGCGATGCGCTTAACGGGCGCTTCCTGAAAACCACGCTCAGCGACGACATCTACGGCACGGAATACGCGGCCATCCTGAAGAATGTGATCGCGGTATGCGCAGGCATCAGTGTGGGCCTGGGCTACGGCGACAACTTCCGAGCGGTGCTGGTGAGCCGCGCTATTCAAGAGATTGAGCGTTTCGTAGCGGCGGCCCATCCCATCGCGCGCGACATCAACGAGCCGGCCTACCTCGGCGACCTGCTGGTAACGGCCTATAGCACCTTCAGCCGCAACCGCGAGTTCGGCAACATGGTGGGCAAGGGCTACAGCGTGCGCGCTGCCCAACTGGAGATGAACATGGTGGCCGAGGGCTACTACGCGGTGAAATGCGTGCATGCCATCAACGAGAAGCTGAAGGTTGACATGCCCATCACCGAGGCCACCTACCGCATGCTTTACGAGAAGTTGGCGCCCATGATGGAGATGCGATTGCTGAGCGAACGGTTGGCGTAGCGATCACGGCACCCAGCCTTTCGCGCGCAGCAGCCCATAACAGCCGCTGGCCAGGAGCAATCCGCCGATGCTCCGGAAGAGCGTGCGCAACCCTTTCGGAGAGAGCTTCTCCTGCGCCTTCACGCCCAAGCGCACCAGGATCATGAGCAGGATGATGGCTCCAACGAAGGCCCCCAACGCGAAGGCGAGCAGGTGAGGCCACGCATCGCTCGTCATGCCAAAGGAGACCAGCATCAGCTTGATCCCGCACCAGAAGAGCAGGAGCTGGGGGTTGGCCATGCCGAGCAGAACGCCGCGCCGCATGTCACCGGTGAGCTTATCCTCGCCCGGCGCCGCCGCCTTGGGCCGGTAGATGAATACGAAGTAGATGCCCAGCAGCAGAAGGATCGAGGAAACAATGAGCGTGATGCCCGTGGTGCCGATCTCCAGTGCCTCAACCAGCCAGCCCGCGCCCAAGAAAGCCACGCCCGCGTAAATGAACTCGGGGATGGAGCCCCCTACGGCCATGCGCCTTCCAGCGTGTCGCCCCCACTTCACGGTATGCGCCAGCACGGTGGTGTTTACCACCCCGGCCTGCAACGAGCCGATGAAACTGGCCATTGCAGCCGCGACGAAGAAGAGCAGCGTGTCCACCTTTGCGCAAAGTAGCCGCTTCCGCTCTATGGGCCTCCTTCGCTTCCACTGGGACTTCTTCGGACCCGATGCTCAGCAGACGGCAGAGCACTTCCTCCATCACGTGGATGACTTTTGCGCGCGCCAGGCGATCAGCGGTCATCGGCATTGGACCACCACGCACGGCGTTCGCACGACAGCCACGCTTGAATGCGGCGAAGACCATTTGAAGATGATCCGCGATGCGCTCAGACCGAAACGGGCGGAGCGGTTGCTGGAATGATCAGCGCACGAAGCGCACGGACTCCTGTGTATCGCCAGCGCGCATCTTCACGAGGTAGGCGCCGGGCGCCAGGTCGCGAACATCGGCGCGCATGCGCTGCGACCCAGACGGCACACGTGCATTCAGGATACGGCGGATGAAGCGGCCGCTGGAGTCCAGCAGTTCCACTTCGGCCATGGCGCTGGCGGGCAGGTCGATGGTGATGAAGAGCTCGCCGCTAGTACACGAAGCCTGAAGCGCTGCGCGTGTTGGTGATGGCGCCGTCACACCGGTGGTGCCCTCGCTCACGAGCAGTACGCGGAACACCCGCGCGCTGGCATCGCTCTGCGTGCCGTCGTTGACGAAGAAGATATTCTGTGCAGAGCTCTGGATGCCGCCCACGATATGGCCCGCGAGCACGGTATCGCCGGTCAAAGCGTCGAGGTCGATGATGTTGTCGCCGATCGCGGGCACCGAAGGTTCCAGGATGAACTCAGCCCCGGAGCCGAGCAGGGCGGGCATCTCGCCGATGGCCATCTCCTCCATGCTGCCATCGGAGAAGCGCTCCACGCGGCTGATGGTGTTCACGAAGGGCACGTTGGCGTCGTCGATGAGCTGGTCATTCGCATCGAAGTAGTAGCGCCCGATGCCGCCGAAGAAGACGTTGCTCATGCGGTTGTCGGCAACGGAATAGGCCGGCAGGTGCGCGCTGTGGTACTGATTCAGCAACTGCTCGAAATCGGGCACCACCGTGTAGCCCGTGGCGCTCACATCAACGGTGTTGAGCCAAGGCAGATTGGCGCCGTATTGGAACACGCCGCTGAAAATGGTGTAGCCCGGGCTGCCGTCGGGGAAGACCTGCGCCACGAGGTTGTAGTCGCGGCGATGCAGGTTCACGGTGTCCACCGTAGCCTCGTAATTGCTGATGCCGAGGTTTGTTCCATCATCGTCGATGGTGAAGCGGCGGATGGCGTTGGTGTATTGCTGGATGAAGCCCGGGCCAAAGTCTGGCCCCTGCGGGTTGTAGCGGCCCACGAAGCGCTGGCCGCCCACCAGCAGGAAGGTGCCATTCAGCGAGCCCAGGTAGCCGCCTGTAACCTCCATGCGGTTGTCAACAATGGAGCGCACATGAGGGGCCACCGGCTGGGCGTTCTTGATCGCCGCTATCATGCCGGGCACATCGATGGCTGTGAGGCGCGGGTGCGTGATGTGGTCGGCTGCGATGGTGGAGTAACCGTAGCCACCGATGATGTACAGCGTATTGCCTGATTGCTGATGCTCCAGGTTGGTGCTCTGCAGCTGCATGTACACAGCGGTGGGCAGTGTGCTCAAAGAGGCGCTCCATACCTGCTGCGTCTGTGGATTCACCACATAGGCACTGGTGTTGTTGTCAGCGGCCAGAAAGGCCGCGAAGGGCTGCCTGCGATGCAATCCATCGGTGCGGCCGCCAAGAACCAGCCATTCGCCGTTGTGCTGGCCCCAGGCGAAGGATTGGATGCCGGGCATGTTAGGGATGTTGATCTCCTGTAGCACGATGCTGCGATTGCCCAGATCCTGTGCGTTGGCCAGCATGGGCAATAAGGCAAGGGCGAGTAGTTGAAGGCGCATGGGTTCAGTTCTTCCTGCAAAACAGGTGAACACCACGCGACTGCTCCGTGAGGAAGGTCACCAAGCTCAGCGCAGCAGCAACCTCAGGATCCGCTCCTTGAGCTTGGAGTACGGCGGCTCTTGCAGGCCGTGATCGATCCAGGTGCTCGCCTTCACCACGCCCTTGCGGTTGCTGAACAGATCGAAGGTGTAGCGTCCATGATAGCGCCCCATGCCACTGAAACCCACGCCGCCGAAGGGCAGCTCCTCCGGTCCGAACTGCAGGAAGCAATGATTGATGCAGCCGCCGCCGAAGGCGATGCGTTCACGGAAGAACTGTTGCGCCTTGCGATCGCCGCTAAAGATGTAGGCCGCGAGGGGGAAGGGATTGCGCCGGGCGATAGCGAGCACCTCTTCGGGCTCATTCCATGGGATCACCGGCAGCACCGGCCCGAAAATCTCCTCGCGCATCACGGGACTATCGAGATTCACCTTCGTGAGGACGGTGGGCGCGATGTACCGATCGGCCTTGTCCGTTGCACCTCCGATGAAGCGTTCGCCCTGGTCCAGGTAAGTGCTCACCGCCTCGAAGCGACGGTCGTTCACCAGGCGTGCGTAATCGGGGCTTTGCTGCGGATTCTCGCCGTAGGCCTTCTTCACGAAGCGCGCGAAGTGGTCGAGGAACTCATTCATCACCGAGGCATGCACGAGCGCATGATCCGTCGCGATGCAGGTCTGTCCGGCATTGAAGTATTTGCTCCAGGCGATGCGCTTGGCTGCCACCTTGATGTCGGCGGTGCGGTCAACGATGGCGGGGCTCTTGCCGCCGAGCTCCAGCGTCACCGGTACCAATTGCTCTGCCGCCATGCCCATGATGGCCCTGCCCACGCGCGGACTGCCGGTGAAGAACACGTGGTCGAAGCGGAACCCCTTCATCAACGCTGGAACCACCTCGCCGCCATGCCCATGCACAACAGTTACATGCGCGGGATCGAATGCCGCCGCGATGATTCGATCCACCACCGCAGCGGTATGCGGCGCGTCCTCACTGGGCTTCAGTACAGCGCAGTTGCCCGCGGCAATGGCGCCCACCAGTGGTGTGAGCAACAGCAGCGCGGGGTAGTTCCAAGGTGCAATGATGAGCACCACGCCGAGCGGCTCGGCATGCACATGGCTCTGCGCCACTTGTATCGCCAAGGGTGAAGGCACGCGTTGAGGGCGCATCCATTCCGTCAAGTGCAGCAGGGCATGTTCGATGGCGGCATACACGAGGCCCACGTCGCTCATGTAAGCCTCGAAGCGCGGTTTGCGCATGTCGGCATGCATGGCGGCGAGCAGCTCCACTTCGTGCTTGCGCAAACTATTGTGAAGGCGTCGCAGGGCATCGCGGCGCACGGAATAAGGGCGTGTGGCGCCGGTGTGGAAGTGGGCGTGGAGCCGCTGCGCAGCAACCAAGGCATCGCTCATGCCGCCAAGGTAGCGGCGCTACGCGGCAAGGATGAAGTCAGCGCCCTCCATCAAACCGCGCGATGCCAGGTATTCCGCGATCCGATCGCCGGTGCCACGCTGGCTGATGAAGCTCACGATGAAGGCCTCGCCGGCATGCGGTAGCTGGTCGTGCGGGATGAAGGCATAGCCCGGAACTCCGCTCACCTTCACATCGGTGTAGGCGTGTACGGCGATTCCTTCTGCTTCCAGCAGCATGGCGCGCTCGCGGCATAGTTTACTTGTTCCCGCTACAATCACCGGCCTCCCGTTCAGCGTACGGAGCAGCCACTTCGCAAGCCACCTCACTTTGGTGGCGAAGAAGGCCTCCGCACTGTAGTTGGCATGCGTGCGGCTGAGGCGCCGCGCATGATCGCTCCAGGTGAGCAGTTCCTCGGGCAGCTTCGCGAAGCGCACGCCGGCGTCCATCCAGCGCAGCCATAGTTCATGATCCTCGGGCAGTGGGCCGGTGCTGTAGCCGCCATGCCGTTCCACCAACTCCTGACGGAACATCGCTGTGGGATGCGCGAGCGGCGCGTCCACTAAGCGCTTCACATAGTGCTCGTGCGGGGTGATGATCCCGTTCTGCCATTCCACGAAAGCCTGCATGCCCCGATGTTCGTGTACGCTGCTGGTGAAAGACGTACGTGTACCGAGGACACCGATCTCCGGATGCACTTCGAGGTAGGCCACCTGCTCTGCGAGTCGCGCAGGATGGCTCACATCATCGGCATCCATGCGGGCGATGTACTTGCCTTGGGCTTGAGCAAGACCGGTGTTCAGTGCGTGAGCGATGCCGATGGTGGGTTCGCGCAGCAGGCGGATCCGCGGATCGCCATCGGCCCAGTGCCTGGCGATGACGGGGCCTTCATCGGTGCTGGCATTGTCGATGAGCAGCAGCTCCCAGTCCGTGAAGGTCTGGGCGGCCATGCTGGCGATGGCGGCATCGAGGGTCCCGGCAGAGTTATGGACGGGGAGAAGGACCGATACCGGGCGCATGGGGTGAGGGTGTCCGCCCATTCAGGCTGCGAAGCCGTGCCGAACCCGATGCTGGGCGAGGTTCTCGTGCGAAGGGTGGTGGCGGGGGGCGGCGGGGAGGAACAGCACTCGACCCGCAAGGGGTTTGATGGCATGTGCGCTATCGCCTTCATGCAGGTCATGGGTCACCAATACTCGGAACTCGGGCGAGATGGCGATCAGGCCACGGTCGAAGGCACGGTGAAGCGTAGGGGAAAGCGCGATGCCGTTGGTGACCGTATCGTCGTAGCTCTCTGCCCACGGCACGATGTGGCAGGCATCGATGAGCTGAGTACGGCTCTTGCTCACCACTTGCAGACCAGTGATGGCGCAACGGTGACCGTACAGTTCCGGTATCTTCCGCTTGAAAGCGGCGCTGCGCAGGATCTGCTCCTCTTCTTCTGCATCCATCGGCTGCTCAAACTGCTTCGCGCGATAAGCTTCAGGGTCGAGCGATGTGATCTGCTCCTCGATAGCGCGCAATGCATCGGTCAGTTGCTCGGGAACGTGGAGGCCGGGGAAGTAATGCGACATCAGCAGCGCGCGGTCCACGGCTCGGGCATCTGTGTCAAGCCATCGCTGGAACACCGGCGGATGCAACTGACCCCATGGCATATACGCGACCAAGGCGCCAAGGCTCTTTGGAGAGTTGGACTTGGTGAGCGCATTCTCCCAGCCCGGCAGCTTGTGGAGGTGCCAGATGCCCGAGCGTTCGGTGCTGAGGTGGTAGTAGGGCAGGAAGAAGCGCTCGCGGAAGACCGGCTCCGTGACCAGTGCCTGCCAATAGCCCTTGAACAGGTTGATGAGCTCAGCGCTGATCTCGAAGCGATTCGAATCCACGAGGCCTTCGTCGAACGCCCGCAGCAGCGCCAGCAGGAAGACGGGCTTGTGCGGCGCGCGGCCGTTGGCGCGTTGAAGACGCAGGTGAACGGGCAGCTGCTTCATGCTTCGATCCGACGAAGATCGCTCACCGGGGCAGCTTAGGGGATTTGACTTGGAGCGGCTGCATCCTTGTGCGTCCGCAGAACCCGTCCTTCCAAGGAACGCTCGATCAGACCCGAGAAATGCTCACCACCCATGGCCGCTCCGAATCATGTGCCCTGCCAGTGGTTTGCGGCACGGGCGCTGAAGCGCCGAATGGCTGCTCCGCCTCATCTTATGACCGCTCCCCCGCGGGAGCGATAGCAGCGGATACCCCGCACCGACGTAAGAGCGAGGAGTATGAGCGGAGAGCGCGACCCCGAGGCTTTCGCGAGGGAGCACGCCCCAACACCCTACCCCGCCTCTGTCAGTGATCGCAGCACCACCTCCGCCTTCTTTGCGCCCACCACCGCCGCCACATCCTCCGGCAGCGCCTCGCGGATGCCTTGGATGCTACCGAATCGCGTGAGCAGTTTCTGCGCCGTGCTCGGCCCGATGCCCTCAATGCCTTCGAGCCCGGTGCGGATGATGCGCTTGCTGCGCTTGCCGCGGTGGTGCGTGATGCCGAAGCGGTGCGCCTCGTTGCGCATGTGCTGGATCACCTTGAGCGAGGAACTGCGCTTGTCGATATGGAGCGGCACGGGGTCTTCCGGGAAGTAGAGTTCCTCCAACCGCTTCGCGATGCCTACCAACGCCACCTTGCCGCGCAGACCCAACCGATCGAACACGTTCATGGCGGCGTGCAGCTGGCCCTTGCCGCCATCAACCACCACGAGCTGTGGAAGCGCTTCACCTTCGCTGAGCAGTCGTTTGTAGCGGCGCTCCACGGCTTCCTCCATGCTCGCGAAATCGTCGGGCCCAACCACAGTGCGGATGTTGAAGTGACGGTAGTCCTTCTTGCTCGGCTTCGCATCCTTGAACACCACGCAGGCGCTCACGGGGTCGGTGCCCTGTGTGTTGCTGTTATCGAAGCATTCGATGTGGCGCGGCAGCTCGGTGAGGCGCAGGTCCTGCTTCAGTTGCTCGAGGATGCGATTGGTGGCAGCTTCAGGGTCCACGAGCTTCTCCTGCTTGCGCTTGTCGAGGAGGAAGTACTTCGCGTTGCGTTCGCTCAGCTCCAACAGGGCCTTCTTATCGCCGCGCTGCGGAATGGTGAAGGAGAGGCCGGGCACTTCGATTCCGGGATCCAGCGGCACGATGGCCTCTGGTGCGGTGCTTTTGAAGCGCTCGCGCAATTCGGCGATGGCGAGTTGCAAGAGCTCGGCTTCGGTCTCCTCCAACTTTGGCTTCAGTTCCACAGTGATGCCATGCACCACGGCGCCGTCGATCACGCGCAGGTAGTTGACGCAGGCGCCACCGGAATCGCTCGCTAGGGAGAACACGTCCACATCGCCGATGTCGGCATGCACGATGGTGTTGCGCGCCTGGTAGCGCTCCAGTTGGTCGATCCGCTGCCGGGTCAGCTCCGCCTTCTCGAATTCGAGCGCTTCGGCTTGCACCAGCATTTGTTCCTTCAGCAGATTGGCAACACCGCGGGTGCGGCCGCGCACGATCTGGCGGATCTGCTTGATGTGCGCATCGTACTCTTCCTGCGGCTGTAATCCTTCGCACGGCGCTTTGCAATTGCCGAGGTGGAACTCGAGGCAGCGCTTGTACTTCTTGCGCTCGATGTTGCGCTCACTGAGGTCGTAGTTGCAGGTCCGCAGCTTGTACATGGTGTTCACCAGCTCCACCACGGTCTTCATCACACGGCTGCTCGCATAAGGTCCGTAGTACTCGCTGCCGTCGTCTTCAGGGTTGCGCATTCCTTCTACGCGCGGGAAGCGCTCGTTGCGGATGCGGATCCACGGGTAGCTCTTGTCGTCCTTCAGCATCACGTTGTAGCGCGGCTGATGCTGCTTTATCAAGGAGTTCTCCAGCAAGAGCGCATCGAACTCCGTGGCCACCACGATGATGTTCACATCCACGATGTTGGCCACCAGCTTGGCGGTCTTGCCGGTCTCGAACATCTGCTTGTTGAAGTAGCTGCTGACGCGGTTGCGCAGGTCCTTGGCCTTGCCGATGTAGATGATGCGGCCGCTGAAGTCGAGGAACTGGTACACCCCCGGCTGGTGCGGCAGGAGCTTCACTTTCTCGCGGATGTCGAGCGGTTCCATGAACGGCCAAAGTTCGCACGATGCGCATGTCCCGCACGGCTACCTTGCCCGACCCAAAGAACCGTGCATGCAATTCACCGCCGCGCAGATCGCTCAGCTCCTCCAGGGTGCCGTGGAGGGCGACCCCAACGCCACCGTCAGCAAGCTCTCCAAGATCGAGGAGGGCGGCGCGGGATCATTGTCCTTTCTGGCGAATCCGGCATACACACAATATGTGTATGAGACCACGGCCTCGGTGGTGATCATCGGGAAGTCATTCGAACTCACGGGCCCGGTGAAGACCACCCTGGTGCGCGTGGCCGATGCCCAAGGCGCCTTCGCCAAGGTGCTGGAGATGTACAACACCATCAAGCTCGACAAGAAAGGTGTATCGCCGCAGGCGGTGATCAGCAACGGCGCCACGCACGGCGCGGACTGCTACATCGGACCACTGGCCTTCATCGGTGAGAACGCGCGGATCGGCAACAATGTGAGAATCTACCCGCACGCCTACATCGGTGACAACGTCACCATCGGCGACAACACCACCGTGTTCGCGAACGTGACGATCTACTCCGATTGCACATTAGGCGCGCGATGCATCATCCACAGCGGCACGGTGATCGGCAGCGATGGCTTCCGCTTCGCCACCGGGCCGGATGGTGGAGCCAAGATCCCGCAGATCGGCAACGTGGTGATCGAGGATGATGTGGAGATCGGCGCCAACTGCGCCATCGACCGCGCCACGTTGGGCTCGACGATCCTCCGCAAGGGCGTCAAATTCGACAACCTCATCCACATCGCGCACAACGTGGAGGTGGGGGAGAACACCTATTACGCGGCGGGCGGTGTGGTGGCGGGCAGCACCAAGATCGGGAAGAACTGCATGTTCAGCGGGCAGGTGGGCATCATCGGCCACCTGAAGATCGCAGATGGCACCATCATCGCCGCGCAGAGCGGCATCAGCAAGGACACGAAACCGGGCGAGGCCTACATGGGATCCCCGGCCTTCGAGGTGCAGAAGTACCGGAAGAGCTACATCCACTTCCGCAACCTGGACAAGCTGGTGGCACGGGTGGAGAAGCTGGAGAAGGGTGGGCAGTGAATACGTGATTCAATGAGAAGACGAAGGGCGCCCCGGCTGGAGCGCCCTTCGTCTTCTGTTTCGGCGTCGCTTACAGCGTCCCCCTGTTCTCCTGCTCCCGCTCGATCGCCTCGAACAGCGCCTTGAAGTTGCCTTTGCCGAAGCTCTTCGCGCCCTTGCGCTGGATGATCTCGAAGAACATGGTGGGACGGTCGAGCACCGGCTTGGTGAAGAGCTGCAACAGGTAACCCTCGTCGTCGCGGTCCACTAGCACGCCGTGCTGCTTCAGCACCGCCAGGTCCTCGTCGATCTCGCCCACGCGGTCCATCACGGTGTCGTAGTAGCTGGGCGGCACGTAGAGGAACTCCACGCCGCGGTCCTTCAGCGCGCCCACCGTTTCGATGATGTTGTTGGTGGCCACCGCGATGTGCTGCACGCCGGCGCCGTTGTAGAACTCGATGTACTCCTCGATCTGGCTCTTCTTCTTGCCCTCGGCCGGCTCGTTGATGGGGAACTTGATGCGGCCGTTGCCGTTGCTCATCACCTTGCTCATCAGCGCAGTGTACTCGGTGCTGATGTCCTTGTCGTCGAAGCTCACCAGCTGCGCGAAGCCCATCACGCGGGCGTAGAAGTCCACCCAAGTGTTCATCTCGCCCCAGCCCACGTTGCCCACCATGTGGTCGATGAACTTCAGGCCCACCGGCTCCGGGTTGTAGTGGCTCTTCCATGCGCGGTAGCCCGGCAGGAAGGGACCCTTGTACTCGTTGCGCTCCACGAAGATGTGGACCGTCTCGCCGTAGGTGTGGATGCCGCTGCGCACCACGTAGCCGTGCTCATCCTCCTCGCGCACCGGCTCCATGAAGCTCTTCGCGCCGCGCTTGGTGGTCTCCTCCCAGGCCTTCTTCGCGTCGGGCACCCACAGCGCGATCACCTTCACGCCATCGCCATGCTTGCGGATGTGCTCGTTGATCGGGCTCTCGGGGTTCATCGGAGTGGTGAGCACCAGGCGGATCTTGTCCTGCACCAGCACGTAGCTCGTGCGGTCCTTCACGCCCGTCTCCAGGCCCGCGTAGGCCAGGCTCTGGAAGCCCCATGCGCTCTTGTAGTAGTGCGCGCTCTGCTTGGCGTTGCCCACATAGAGTTCCACGTAGTCAGTGCCCAGCAGGGGCAGGAAGTCCTGTGCGTCGGCCATGATCTTCTCCAGGCCGTAGTCGACGTCTTTCAATCCGGTTGCCATTGAGGTAGGGAATAGATTGGTCCTCCGATCGTTCGGAGCCTCAAAGTTCGGGCTTTTTGCGGGGGTGGGGATGATGGGGGTCATTGGGGCGTGCCCCTCGCACCCTTCGACTTCGCTCTGCTTCGCTCAGGGCCCTCGGGTCGGGTCATCCGCTGTGGCCGGCTTGTCGTGGCCTGCGATCGCGGCGCTCCGGGGTCTGCTCGTGCCTCGCAGCCTCCTCGCTGCACGCGCCCGCACGGCCCCGCCATCGCCGGGCCGCCGCTTCTGCCCCTCACGCGAAAGGCCGACTATACAGCGATCACCGGCACATCATAGGCCGCAAAGTGCGGATCCGCCGTGAGGACATGCATACCCTCATGCTTCGCCTGTGCGATGAGCATCCGGTCGAAGGGATCGCGATGGTTGAGGGGGAGGGTGGCGACGAGCTGAACATGTTCGACCTTGAGTGGCAGCAGGTCGATATGGAACTCGGGCAGTGTGGCGAGCAGTTCATTCAACCTTGCCATCAACTCAAGCTTGCCCAAGGATGCTTTGATGCCGATCTCCCAAAGAGAAACAATGCTGACCCATGCGCGCACTTCCGATGAAGCGATCAGCTCGCGTTGAGCCTTTGTGAGGCGCTTATCGCCGGTCCATGCCCAAAGCAGGATGTGGGTGTCCAGCAGGACATCCATCACATATAGTCCTTCATGTCGTCCAGCGGGGCATCGAAGTCATCCGCAATGCGGATCTTGCCTTTGAACTTGCCGAACGGGATGGGCTTTCGCTTGGGCTCTTCCGTGCGCTTGCGTTTCAGCAAGCCGTCGATGAAGGCCTCCACCTCCTTGCGTAACCCGGAAGGGAGCGATTCGATCTTGATGAATAGATCGGCGCTGGACATAGCGCTAAGGTAAAGCGCAATGAATACGTTCAGCAAAGCGGCTCGTCAAGCGGGGCATCGAAGTCATCGGCGATCCAGATCTTGCCTTTCAGCAATCCCGGGATACCCCCTTTTCGCGGTGATCCAGCGCTCTGTGCCCGTGCGGCAAGCGCATCCACGAAGGCTATCGCCTCCTTGCGCAGATCCTCAGGCAGGGCGTTGATCTTCGCCACGATCTCGGGGGTGATCGGCTCGATATAGGTGGCGTCCGC
>DAORNP010000052.1:21420-21787 GCA_035441065.1 Flavobacteriales bacterium
TCCGCTTCTATCCCTCACGCGAATGCCGGACTCCTCATGGGGTCCACCCTACATTCGCTAATCATGTCCCGCGCCATACTTGAGCTCGTCGAGATTCTTAGTAGAACCCGCGAACTGCTCGCTCGACCGGATAGCGACTTTGCGTGGTCTCATTGGAGCAACAGTGAAGATGCTCTTCGCGAGTTCGATTCACTAACGCGGCAAATTGAAGCCGGAGATTTTTCGCGGAAGAAGGAACTCGAGCTGCTGTTTGCACCAACCGGTTCAATTCAAGAGGTTAGTATCAACAGCGGCTGGGGTGATGAATTCCTTAAGCTTTCCGAGAAGTTCGACTCCCTCATGAAGAGAGTATGAGGGACAAAGAGAA
>DAORNP010000053.1:0-11382 GCA_035441065.1 Flavobacteriales bacterium
ACCTCTCGGACCTCTTCGGCTACGAGGTCGATCTGGGCAGCCACCTGGACATGCTGCATGTGAACCCGCGGAGCCAAGGGATCGCGCATGAGCGCTGGCATCGCTATTGGGTGGTTGATGGGCATGTGGGCGATGTAGTGATGAACGATTTCCGCGTGGATCATGGTCCGGGGAACACCTGGCACGGCGATGCGGTGATCCGTCGCTACGGCGGCATCACCATCCAGCGCGATCCCAACGACCACATCCCCAGCCATTGCGAATTCGACAAGCGCACAGGTTGGCTCTATGTCGTGGACCATGGCAACCAGCGCGTGATGCGCCTGGATACGCGCAGTGGCAGCGTGAGCGGCCCGGGCACCTTCGGCCCGTGGGAGAGCTATGTGGAATACTCGAACGTGAGCGGTCACACCTGGGAGACCGTGACCACCACGGGCCTGCAGCAGCCTGCGGGCATCGCCATCAGCGGCAACCACTTGCTGGTGAGCGATCACGCCAATGGCGATATCGTGGTGTATGACATCAGTGAAGGCGGTGGCTTCGCGGAACTGGGCCGCATTCAGACCGGATCCATCGGCATCATGGGCATCGAGGTGGGCCCCGATGGCCGGATCTGGTTCGTGAATGCGAGCATGCATCAGCTCGCCTACGTGGAAGTGGATCAGAATGTGGGCATGCATGCCGCAGTCACCCGCGCGCCTGCCGTCTTCCCCAATCCAGCCAATGACAGGCTCTTTGTTTCCCACCTAACGGGAGCCGCGCAAGGCGAGCCATTGGAACTGATCGATGCGATGGGCCGCACCGTGCTGCGCGGCACTGGTGGCGACGCACAGAACGGCCTCGATGTGAGCTGGCTCGCGCCGGGCACCTACTCGCTGCGCATCGGCGAAGCCGCGCCGCTTCGCGTGAGCATTACGCGTTGAGCTCCCCTAATTTAGCCGCATGATGAACCGAGCACTCACCCTCACCCTGGCCTTGGCGGCATTCACCTTCGCCCAGGCCCAAGAGCCCACCAAGCCCGCCACCGAGACGCCCGCACAATCCGTTTCGCCTGTGCTGCCAGCAAAGGCAACACCGCAGCTGATGGCCAAGGAATTGGGCCTGACGGAGCAGCAGATCGAGGACCTGAACCGCATTGACCGTGAGCATGGCGAGCGCATGAAGGAGCTGAACCGGCAGAACCTCGAACAGCAGGCGAAGCGCGCGAAGACAATCGAAATGCGCGACAAGAAGCAGGCAGAGATTCAGAAAGCCATGACCGCCGAGCAGTGGGCGAAGTGGCAGCAGATGAAACAGGCGCAGCGCGATGCTTCGATGAAAGCGCGCGAAGAGCACAAGGCCAAGCCGGTGCATCAGGAGTAGAGACTTGCCGTGTTGCTCGTGCGGAAAGCCGAACGCGCAGCAATCTCGCGGATATCGGAAGGAGGAGGATAGCCATGGCTATCCTCCTCCTTCATTTCGCACACCTCTTAGGCTGAAGGATCAGCGCCTCCGCGTGCGTCGATCGAACCTCACGGGCAGCACGTATTGCACGTTGATCGGCTTGCCGTGCACCGTTGCCGGATCCCATTTGGGCATGGCGCGCGCACAGCGCATGGCTTCCTCATCGAAGCCATGTCCCATGCCACGCTTCACGTGCACATCATGCAATGAGCCCAGCGTGTCGATCATGAACGTGAGGTACACCGTGCCCATCATCTCCGGAGCCGATTTCGGCCGCCTGAGCTCCTTCTTCAAATAGCGATGCAAGGCCGACTCGCCACCGGGGAACTGCGGGAACTTCTCGACTCGGACCCCAACCAATGCAGAATCGGGTTGCGCGAGCGCAGCAGCCGCCAACATCATCACCCAACTGAAAGCAAGGCCGCGCCTCATGGCAAAAGCCGGATCTTCACCTGCATGCGCGTCGCCACTTTGTGGTAGCCCACTCGTCCCGGTTCCCAAGGCGCTGTGGCTTCTGCCGCGCACTCGATCCTGCGGTTGAGGCCGGTGCATCCGCCCTTCACCACCTGCGCATCGGCGATCGCACCGTCGCGCTCAACCGTGAAACGGAGCGTGAGCGCGCCCTTCGCAGGGCATTGCCTCAACGCAGAATCCGGCGGACAATCCTCCATGTGCGCGATGCGCTCAGTCCAGCGCTCGATGCCCTCGGCACAGCGCGGCCGGATGTCGAGCTCCTTGGGCGAGTACATGGCCATGGAATCGGGCACCGAGCCAAGGCGGTGCGTTCGGCGGCCTGCAGGGATCATGATGCCCACGCCGAATTGCGCAACGGCCTCGAGCGCAAGGAAGGAGTAGCACAGCACGAGCAATCGCATGACCAAAGTTAGCCCTGCGGGTGAAGGCCCGGCTACATTCGCCGCCACCCGCATCGCACATGAGCAACGTGTACTACCCCGACTACCTGCAACTGGAGAAGATCCTCGGTGCACAGGAACCGGAGAGCGCCAAGCACGGCGCACCGGCGCACGATGAGATGCTCTTCATCATCATCCACCAGAGCTATGAATTGTGGTTCAAGCAGGTGCTGCACGAGGTAGGCAGCGTGATGGACCTCTTCGCCGATGGGCATGTGGACGATGATGGCGGCGAGCTGAGCGTTGCGGTGCATCGGCTGGGCCGCGTGCACACCATCCTGCAAGTGCTGGTTCAGAAGATCGACATCCTGGAGACCATGACGCCGCTCGACTTCCTCGACTTCCGGGACATGCTGCGCCCGGCGAGCGGCTTCCAGAGCATGCAGTTCAAGATCCTCGAGGCGAAGCTGGGCCTGCGCATGGAGCAGCGCTTCGGCAGGCAGTATTACACCAGCCAATTGAAGCCCGAGCACAAAGCAGAGATCGAGGCGCTCGAGGGCCAGCCCACCTTCTTCGACCTGCTCAACGGCTGGCTCGAGCGCATGCCCTTCCTCGAAGCGCGTTTCTGGCCGCAGGATCAGCCACCGTTCTGGGAGCAGCACAAGGCCCTGTACGGTGCATCACTCGTGAAAGGCGAAGAGCACAACATGGAGCTCTGGGAGAAGCTCTTCGTCACTGGTGAAGGGCGCCGCCTCAGCCCAGCCGCCTCGCGCGCCGCCGTGTTCATCATGCTCTACCGCGATGAACCGATCCTGCAGATGCCCTTCCGCCTGCTGGAGCGTCTGCTCGACATCGACGAGGCACTGGCCACATGGCGCTACCGCCACATGAGCATGGTGCACCGCACCATCGGCTTGCGCGTGGGCACGGGGGGCAGCACCGGCAAGCAATACCTCGCGGGCGCGCTCAACAGCCATCACATCTTCCAAGAGCTCGCCGATCTCAGCAGCTTCCTCTTCGAGCGCCGCAAGATCCCGGCATTGCCCGAAGGCTTGCGTAAGGCGCTGCGCTTCGGCGCTTGATCAGCGCGCGTACCGCTCCATCCTGCCAACCTGCAGGGCCATGCCGTGCGCGCTGCGCCGCCAGATCACCATGCGCCCATCCACCAAGTACGATTCGTCCATCCATTGCAGGGTGTAGCCCTCCTTGCCGTCATCGCGCAGCTCGCCGAAAGGAATGGCGCACGCACTCTGATTGAACCAGACCACACGGCCAACGCTGTCCGCGTAGTACGTATTGGCATCATCGACGAAGCTGAGCACATAGCGCAGGCCATCGGGATCGCGCACCGGTTTGGGCGGCAGTCCTTCGCGCAAGCGGCGCGCTTCATCCCAACCGTGACGGATGGCTTCCATGCGGGCGTGCTTGGGCGGATGGCGCCGCGTGCCATGCGGGTCGCCGATGCTGCTCTGCACCGAAAGGGCCTCTTCCAAGGTGGCGCCCATTCCGAAGAGCACGAAACCCGAATAGCGGTCGCAGGCCAATTCATCGCCAGGCCGCAATGCCGACGGGTCGATGGTGTGGCCCAGCAGATGATGCGCCACCTCGTGTGCAAGGATGCTGATGGCGCTCCAGTCACTGCGCGTGCTGTCGAGCACAGCGGCCATGAATCGCGGATTGTAGGCCACTACGCGCTGCTTGTCCTTCACATAAGCGATGGCCGTGCGCGTTTCGGTGCTGGCACGCACCACGAAGTTGGGCACCAGCCCGCTGTGGCGCACGATGCGGTAGACGGCTTCTTTCGCGGATGTTTCGTCGAGTCCAGGAGTCTGGCCCTGCGCGCAGAGCTGAAGTGCGAGGAAGGCGAGCGTGATCAGGCTTCGCATCGGGCAACTCATTCGTAGCCCACTTCGGCCAGTTTGCCCAGCACAACGTCGAGTGCCCGCTGGAACTGCTGCTCAGCAGTGATGTCGCTGTTATCGATCTCAACCGCGTCGCTCGCCTTGCGCAGCGGATCGGCGGCGCGTGTGGTATCGTCGAGGTCGCGCTGCCTGATGTTCTCTTCCACGCTCGTGAGGTCAACGGTCTGGCCATTCTGCAGCAGTTCATTATACCGCCGCATGGCGCGCACCTCAGGGCGCGCGGTCATGAAGAGCTTCACCTCCGCATCGGGGAACACCACCGTGCCGATGTCGCGGCCATCCATCACAACGCCTTTGCCGCGACCGAGCTCCTGCTGCAAGCGCACCAATTTGGCCCGTACCTCGGGCACCGGGCTCACCAAAGTCACATGCTGGCTTACGGCCATGCTTCGGATCTCGCCTTCCACATTGCGGCCATTGAGCCACGTGGTGCTGTGGCCTGACAAGGGATCGTGCTCGAAACGGATGCTGATGCCATCAAGTGCTTGAAGGAGCGCATGGCGATCAAGCACGCCGCCGGGCGCAAGGCCCTGTTCCATCACATGCAAGGCCACCGCGCGGTACATGGCGCCACTGTCGATATAGGTATAGCCCAAGTGCGCTGCCAGTTGCTTGGCCAAGGTGCTCTTGCCGCACGACGAGTAGCCGTCGATGGCGATGGTAATCGCGTTCACGGTGGCAAAGATGGTTGGGGAACCCGATGTGGCCGTCGACGCGTGCGCCACTGGAAGAGTCACGCAGATGGATGGCGGCTCATACCATCAACCCTCAACCTTCTTCTGGAAGTCGCTGAAGCGCACCGCGAGCGTGATGGTGTTGCGGATGCCCGCCAGGTGCAGCTGATTGAAGCCGTAGCTGAGATGCACCTTGCTCACGCGCAGGCCCAGTCCGAAGCTCAGGCCCACAGCGCCCGGCCTGTTGGCGAGCACCATCTCGTAACGCGTGCGGAAGTTGTAGCCCAAGCGGATCATGAAATTCTTGCTCAGCAGGATCTCCGCGCTGGGCACCGCGTGCAAGAGTGCCTTCTCCGCATTGGTCGTCTTCTTCTGTACGACCTGTCCGGTTGTGGGATCGATCTGGCGGTCGCGCGTGGCATCGGGGTACGTGAGGTCCCAGCGCTGCAGGTTCTCCAGCATCAGGCCCAGGCGGAACGGCGCATGCCTGAACTTGTAGGTGACGCCGAGCATGACCTGCATGGGCAGCTTCTCGCGTTCGTTGGTGAAGCTGCTCGTCTGGTAGCCGATGTTGCGCACCACGGCTGAGAGCGTGACGCCCTTCGAGGGCTTGTGATAGGTGCCGCCGAGGTCGAGGCCGATGCCACTGCTGGTATAGGTATCCAGGTTGCTCGTGATGAACTTGATGTTGGCCCCGATGCTGAACAGGCTGTCGATGGCACGGCCTGCGCCAACCTGGAAGGCATACTCACCCGCATGGAACTGCCCGAGCTCGTTGCCGGTCTCATCGGTCCGGTTGAAGGTGCCGTAATCCACATACTGTATTGCGCCGCTGAAGGTGGTGCGAAGGCTGTCGAAGTGATGCGCATAGCTGGCATAACCGACATTGATTCCTTCGAAATACGGGAGCCAGCTGAGCGCGACCTGCCTCCCCATATCGGCATTGAGCAACGCGGGGTTGAAGAGGCCCAGGTTGATGTCGTTGTCCTTCACGGCGATGTAGTTGCCGCCGAGGGCCGAGGCACGAGCTGAGGCAGGGATATCGAGCACCCGGAAGACCTGTTGCCCGCCCAATTGGGCGCTGATCGTGCCGGGAAAGAGGAAAAGCGGGAGGAGTAGGTTCTTGCGCATCCGGGTGGGCAACGAAGATAGGTCCGGTGTATTGCGCGAGCCTTGATGACGGGCCCGGGCTGTGGTGCTCGGGTTGCGCCGATTGCCTGCACCGTTCAACACCCGCCTGTTGGAAGATGCCAAGACAGCGCGCCAAAGCGCCGGAAGGCCTCCGGGTACTTTTGGTGGCGAGCCTGCGCGATGCTCGCGCGGCGCCATAGAAGCGCATGCTGAACCAACTCGCCCTGCTGATCAACGTGATCGGCATCTTCCTGATCGAGGCCCTCACCGGAGGCCCGCTCACCATCAACCAGAACATCCCGGCCACCTTGGCCCCCGGCGGGGAAGCCAAGGTCACCGTCACCATCGAGAAGGGCGATATCACCGGCTTCGCCAAATTGCAGATCGATCTGCCCGAGGGCTTCACGGCTACCGCGATCGAGACCAAAGGCGCCTCCTTCACCTTCGCCGATGGCAAAGCCAAGTTCATCTGGATGTCCCTCCCCTCTAGTCCCAGCTTCAAAGTGACCTACACGCTATCCGCGGCAGCGAGCGCGTCGGGCGTGCAACGCATCAATGGCCGGTTCAGCTACATCGAGGGCAATGAGCGCAAGGTGCAGGAGCTGTCGCCATCAATGGTCGACCTTGGTGCACCGGGCGCTATCGTGGCAGCGCAGCCTGATGCTGAAGAGCCGATTATCGACGACGCATCGGCCAACGACATCGTCAGCGCCGCCGGTGCCGCACCCGTGGGCAAAGTGGCCATCGCCGTGATCGACAACACCAGCGGAATCGCCCCCCTGCAGGGCGCAGGCGGCGTCAGCGGAACGCGCACCATCACACCGGTAACGGATAAGGAGATGCTGATCGAAGTGACGGTGAACAAGGGAAGTATCCGAGGCTTCGGCAAATTGCAGGAGATCATCCCCCAAGGCTTCACGGCCATTGAGAAGAACAGCGCTGAGGCCATCTTCACCACGCAGGACCGTATCGCCAAATTCGTATGGCTCAACCTGCCCGCGAGCAATGAGATCAAGGTGGTGTACAAGCTCCGCGCGAATGAGCAGCCCGAAGGCGAGTACCGGATTGACGGTGATTTCGGCTATCTGCTCAACGACGAGACGCAGAAGGCCGTGCTAGGCAGCAGCAAATTCTTCATCGGCTCGCGCGCCTTCGAGGCGCTGGCACAGGATGCCAGCAATATTGGCCAGCAGCCTGCAGAGGACCCCGCACTCGCTCTCAAACAGAAGGAGGAGGCGGAGCGCAAGGCTCGGGAAGAGGCAGACGCCGCCGCACGCGCCCGTGCTGCCGAGGCTGAGCGCGCCCGCAAGCAAGCTGAGAAGGAAGCAGCCGCACAGCGTGTCACGCCGCGCATGCCCTCACCGGAGAAAGGCGTTACGTACAAGGTGCAGATAACCGCAGCGCACCGCGAAGTGGGCAAGGCATACTTCAAGGCGCGCCATAGCTATAGCGGCGACTTCCAGATCGAACGGCACCAAGGCTGGATCAAATATGTGACCGGCAGCTATTCGGACTATGAGGATGCACGCGACCAGCGCGTGAACTATGTGCAGGCCGGGCACAACTTTCCAGGCCCCTTCGTAACGGCATACAACAACGGCGACCGCATCACCGTGCAGGAGGCGCTCGCCATCAGCAACCAGCGCTGGGTGCAATAACCTGGGCCATGCGCCGCAAGCAGCACCTCCCATCATCTGCGCTTTGCGCTTGCTTGCTCGCGCATACCTGGTTCCCGGCATCCGCCCAATCGGATTCAACCGCCGCTGCCTCACCTGCTCCATCCGAAATCGCTCCGGCACCAGCTTCGAATTGGCTCCGGCCTACCATCGGATTCGGCGCTGGCATGCTCTCGTTCTATGGTGATGTCGGCAACCAGCACAAGGGAGGCGATCCGCTGGTGACAAGGCTCGGCTACGAGGTGCGCGCCTCGGCGCCCCTCACGCGCTGGCTCGAAGCCGACCTCTATGCCATCCATGGAAGGCTTGGCGTGAACGAGCGCGACTTCGCCCGCAATCACAATTTCGAATCGCGCATCACCGTGGGCGGGCTGCGGCTCCGCTACAATTTCCAGCCACTGGTGAACCGCGAGCGCGTGGTTGAGCCTTTCATCACGGTTGGCTTCGAGAGCGTTGAATTCCTCACCAAGACAGACCTATTCGATGCGCAAGGGCGCCGCTACAACTACTGGAGCGATGGCACCATCCGCGACATCGCCGAGGATGCGCCTAACGCCTCCAGTGCCGTGGAGATCCAGCGCGACTACACCTATGAGAGCGACGTGCGCGAACTGAATCGCGACGGCTTCGGCAAGTACCGTGAGCAAGCCTTCGCCATCCCGGTCGGCATCGGCGCACGCATGGACATCGGCCACGGGCTCGACCTGCGCATCGGGGCCACCATGCACTTCACCACAACCGACCTCATCGATGGCATCACCGCCAAGAGCCTCGAGGAGCGCAAGGGCAATTCCGCGAACGACCGTTTCCTGTACAGCGGCGTGAGCATCGGCTACACGATTCCGATGGCGCGCAAGCCCAAGAAGACGCGCTTCCAGACCCCACTTGGCAGCGAAGAGCTCGATGCGATCGTGCTTACGGACGACGAGGACGGCGATGGCGTGAAGGACTTCGCCGATGAGTGCCCTGGCACCCCGGCCGGTGTTCAGGTCGATGTCAAGGGATGCCCACTCGATGGCGATGGCGACGGCGTTCCTGATCACCTCGATGATGAACTCAACAGTGCGGCAGGCGCTCTCGTCGATTCCCGCGGCGTGACCATCACCGACGAAGCTATGCTGAAGGCCTGGCTCAATTGGAAGGACAGCGCCAACGTGAACATCGTGGCATCACGCGTAGAGAGCTTCGGCAAGGCACGCGAGACCAAGCCTCCCGCCAAGCGCGTGTTCGTGGTAAAGGTGGGCACCCACACCGAGGGCATCAGCGAGGAGCTGATCCAGAAAATCCTCAGCATCCCCGATGTGCGCACCATCGAGCGTGGCGACACCACCTTCTACGTCGTGGGCAGCTTCGACGCGATACCTGAGGCGCTGCGCCGTGAGCTGGAGCTGAAGGGCATGGGCATCCAGAGCGTGGTGATGGCCGAAGAAGGCGGCAAGCTCATCGATGTGAGCAAGGAGACCGCAGCCGAGCGCGCCAAGATGGCGGGCATGGGCGCGGGTGATGACAGCCGTGATGTGATCGTGCGCGTGCAACTCGGCGCCTTCCGAAACAAGCTCTCGAAGAACATCTTCGCCGGCATCAAGGACCTGGTGGTGATCCAGGGCGACGATGGCCTTACACGCTATTACACCGGCTCCTTCAAGCAGATCAATCCGGCGGCCGAGCATCGGGTGGCCATGCTGCTCAAAGGCTTCGAGGGGGCCTTCCTCGTCGCTTTCCGCGAGGGCAAGCGCATCACCATGAAAGAGGCAGGCGCGCGCGTTACAGGCACCGAGGACTTGCGCACGCGGCCCACCCCCGGCAGCGTAGCCCGGGATAAGGTGCGCTACCGCGTGCAAGTGGCCACCTTCGCCGGCAACGTGCCCATGGAAACCATGGATCAGCTGCTCGGATTGGGCGATGTCGAGCCCATCTCGGGCGAGAGCACCGTGCGCTATTACTACGGTAGTTTCGTGGAACGCCGCGAGGCACAGGATGCCTTGGAAGCCATTAAGCTCAAGGGCTTCACCGATGCCTTCGTCGTTGGATCGGTGAATGGCGTGATCACGCCTGCGGAAGATGCCGATAGCCTGATCGGGAAGTAGGCTCTCATCTTGCGGCAGTTATCGATTGCATCCGATGCAATCTCGTAGTGGCCCCCTGGCCTTCGCATACCACGATTCGTATGCGGACGAGGATGGGAACGAGCGGCCGTCCGCTGCGCCTGGTGAGATCACCATGCGTGCATCATGACGCGACTTGGGGCTTCCCTCCTTCCGAGCCCCTCCCGAAATGCGAAGGCCCCGGGATATCCGGGGCCTTCATTCCAACGTCAAGGACGATCAGAACGCGTAGCCGATGCTGATGCCTCCTCGCAGCAGCGGGAATAGCTTGTTGTTGAAATCAGCCCAGGCTTTGGTATCGGTGGATCCGGCCTTGGGGTCGGTGACGATCTCGCCAAGGAGGAAGACCTGGATATCCTCATCGTCCTGGTACTTCTCGATGTTCCGTTGGATGGTGCGGTAATCCTCCAATTCCAGGTTGGGGTCATTCGTTTCGAGGCGCGCATTCCCGACGGCCATGCCATAGCCGATATTGATGTCCATGTACACGCGCGGACCGAGCGGGAACTGTGCTCCCAGCGCCAGGCCGCCACCGAAGGCCGACGCTTTGCCATCAGCGTTGGCGCGGATGTTCCTCCCGTCGCTCCTCTTCTCGTAATCGTACGGCAGGAGGAACTTGTAATTGAAGTATCGCAGGAAAGCCTCGACATAGAAGCCCTTGAAGGTCTCCTTCGTGTAGTACCGGAAATAGGGATTGAGGAAAACGCCTTCCGGCTCCACATCACCAGTGTAGGTCTGCCTCTCGCCATCAATGGTGCCGATGGCCTTCACATGTATCACGGTGGGCAGCTTGTAACCAGCCAGCAGCCCTACGCTGGTCTTGGTGCCGACCTTCTGCTCATAGTTGAGGTTCACCGCCAGGTTCGCATACCCAACCAGGTTGGTCTTCACGATGCGGCGCGGGCTGAACAAGCCGCCCGCAGCTGCTTGAGCCTGAGCGTTCGAAGCACTGAACAGGAGTGCCGAACCAAGGATGAGGTGCTTCATGGGGTTGATGTTCTTGCCGCGCTTCGTTGCACAGCGATAGCGAAAGTAGGGGCCCGGATGCGACGCGTGCAACCGTGAAAATACTGATTCGCCTTGGGGATCTGCCCATGTTCAGGTCTCATCGCAAGCACGGCCGCTGAGGTAGCTCATGGCCACGCCCCTGCACCCAGCAGCACTTCCTTGGCGATCTCAATCCGCGTACCGGCGAATGCGGCAAAGGAAGTCCCTGAAGTGAAGATGAGGTTGGCGAAGAAGCATGGCGTCCATGCGATGCCGATGGAACATCATACCCTGCTCCCTTCTTGCCGATCCGCATTCTTTCAGCAGCTTTGAATCATGAACCGTTCCTTCTTCGCCCTCATCTCGTTCGCGTGCGCCATCCCCTGCCTGAGCCAGGACATCATCACCTCCGTACCTGCCGTGATTGAGGTCACGCCGGAGCAAGTGCTCTCCATGCTGAAGGATGGGACTTTCCTGGCCGATGTGAACGAGGAGTTCACCTATGCCGATGCCCATCTGCCCGGTGCGAAGCTCTTGGTGTACGATGCCATCACCACCGAGCAACTGCCAAGGGACAAGACGCATCCCAT
>DAORNP010000053.1:11398-21587 GCA_035441065.1 Flavobacteriales bacterium
CGGAATGCCCAGCGGCGCAGATGGCTGCTGAATCAACGGTGCGTTTGGGTTACGAACGGGTCTACTGCATGCCTGCAGGCATCACGGGTTGGCAGGACGTCGGCCTTCGGACAGAGCCTTGAATCAAAGGTCTTGGAGAACTTTCCCCTGAAGACGGCCTGCGCATCCCCCAGTCACTCCACCTGCACGATGCGTCTACCTTGGTGCTGATAAATGCCAGGTGCACGGTCGCTGCCCACGGGACGCCCCATCACATCGAAGAGCGGTCCGCGAACAACCGCAGTGCGCTGGTGCACTTCAGCGATGCCGGTTTGTGAATCGATCAATGGACTTGCGGAGATGATGAGCTCATCAAGTGCCCAGCCTCCGCTGCCGCCTTGATACGGCTGGAAGCGGATCTGGAAGGTGCCGAAGGCATTGCCTTCTGGAACCACCACGCTCCCCACCTCATCCAATGTCACATTCGTCCACGTGGCGGGCACATCCTGGTCCGCGATCTCTTGCAAAGGCTGCGCGACATCATTGGTGTAAAGGACCTTCACGCGCTGCGGTCCATCCTGGTAGATGGCATGCCGGAATCGGATGCTATCGATGCGCACGGGCACCAACGCCAGTCCGTTGAAGATCACGCTATGGTCCGGTCCGGGCTCCAGCGGCCAACCGGCAGTGTAGATGGCATTATCGGCCACTGTTACCGGCAACGGGCAGGTCTGCACACCGATCCATGCGGCGTTGGTTCCCATCAGGCCACCACCCGATGCATCGGGAATATTGCACGCGCTGCAGCCTGCATCGCAATTCAGAATCTCGCCGCAAGGGAAATTCAGCCAGCGGTACTCGATGCGGTACTGCTGCCCAAGAGCATTGAATGCTACTGCAATGAAGGCGATCAGGGAGAGTCGTTTCAGGTCCATAACGGAGCGTTTTCGCACGCCGGTTCCCGACGTTCGGGGCGCTCCTACGGCATTGGTCCGTCCAAGGTTCACGCTCGACCGGCGCAAGGAGTCACTGGTCGGCTGAAGCCGGGTCGAAGAGGCAACGGTGCAGATGCCGCTCGAGCAGATGCCCCATGCTGGGCAATCCCCTGTAGCCTGCATCATCGTGATAGGCAGCCAGCTCTACAGCCAGCTGATGGAGGTTCTCCGCAGGCGCAATCACATCGCTCTTCATGGCGGTGATCAGCCCGTTCAAACGTGCCTCCGCGAGCCGTGCACGCTTACGCATCAAGGCTCGCTCCTCACTCCGGTATTGCGCAGCGGTAGCAGCCCCGATGGCCTGCTGCGCCAGCTTCACATAAGGCAGGTTCTCCTTGTAGAACTGAGGCAGGTAGCTCCGCAGGCGACCATCATGGCTCTGCTGGTCCAGATCGATGGCGCGCAGGCGGTACTGCACCTGGTCCACGTCGTGGATGGCATCCACAACGAAGTTGTAGGCGCGCATATCGCCCAGCAGCCGCACGAAGCAGCGCTCGTTGAACTTCACGAACTCCTTGCAAAGGCGCACGCTGTTGAGCGTGCCGCCATAACGCGCTGGATCCGCTATGAAGGCATCGCCGGGCACGCCGATGATGTGCTCCTCCACGAGCGTGGGGCCATCGACGAGGAAGCTGATGCGATAGGGCGAGAGCAAATGCTCGAGCTCCAAGCCATAGACCCGGTTGGCATCGGTGCGCTTCACATAGAAGTAGTCGTGGTTGTCGTTGATCTGGTTGATCACCTTCACCCGGAAGGGCTGCGAGTTGCCATAAGGGCAAAGGTCCACGCCACCGATGCGCAGGTGCTCAATGCGCCGCCCATCGGCCACCAGGCGCTGATAGGTCTCCACCAAGCGCTGGTCCAGCTCATCGCGATCGCCCGGACGATAGAGCACGGTTTGCCAGAGCGTGTCCTCACCATCAGGCCCGCGCCTTGGCATCACGCCATCATGCCGCATCAAATCAGCATAGGCGATCGGAAGCGGCCCTGAACGCCCGCCATGCTCCAGGTAAGCGCGCATCTCCGGCCCTACCGGATAGAGCAGCTTCTTGAGCCCTGCGCCAAGGAAGGCCTCCTCAGCGAACGACATGGAAAACACGCGTGCCCAGCTCGCCAGCTTCCACCGACGATACGCTCAGGGTATATGCACCCGGAGCCAGGCGCCTTGTGTCGAAGCGCAGATCATTGGCTGTCTGGCGCACGTCGTCGATCACGACACGGCCGCGCGCATCAATCACCTTCACCAGCAACGAGCCAGTGGGCCTATCGCGCAGACGGATGTGGATGGATTCATCGGCAGGTACGGGGTAAACAAGGAAAGCCGCTTGCGCGTCGTGCTCCTCAATGCCGATGGCCCCGATGGCCTTGGCGAAAGCGTATTGGCCCTTGTGCAAGGTGTTCACGTCGATCCAGCCGCTTCCGTTGGTGAGGCTGCCAGCCGTGAGCACCTGATCGGGATGGATCTGCCATGGCTCGTCGGCATTGGGCCGCCACACCATCACCATGCCTGTCTCATCTCCATTGATGAGCGCTTGATCGAACTGCCCGGGAGTGGCACCCAAGTACATGAACCGCGCGCGCAGCACCGTGCCTTCGGGCCAAAGACCATCGACATTCCAGTAGTGCGTGCCGCTCACCTGCGCTATGCTCCAGCCAAGATCGTCCTGATCGGCGCCGCTCCAGATGTGCTCCACGCGCACCAAGGTGCTATCGGTGAGCGTGGTTGCGTAGAGCCTGAAATCAACGCGCGGCAATGAGCTGGCGAAGCTCACGCCGGGCACCACGGTGAGCTCATGATCCATGCGCGCCTGGTTAAGGCGGTGGTGCCGGTTCAGCACCGCCATTACCGGTTCGAAGGGGCAGGCCACGCTGAGCTCGGTGAGCAGACCAGAGGCCGTGATCACTTCTTCATGCACTTGCCCATTGGCCCCGATCAGCGTGAGGTCGAGCGGTGTATCACCATGCAGGCCGGTGGTGCCGTAAAGCTTCTGCCCGATGCGCAGATCGACCAGCCATCCGGGATTGCCTTCCTGCGCCGTGAACGACCGCACCTCGAACACCGAGTAACCGGGGCTGAAGACCCAATCTTCGAAGAAGGGATGCATGTCGCGGCCGGTGATCGCCTCCAAGGTATCGCGCCACATCTCCGGCGTGATCACGGTATCGGCCAATCGCACCTGCGATTCGCGCATGGCCTCGCGGAAGAGCGTGTCACCCAGGTAGCCGCGCATGTTGTGCATCACGGCGGCACCTTTGTAATAGGTGTGCGTGCCGTAGATGTGCTCGTCGGGCATGGGCGAGAGCGCTTGGTAGCCATCGTCGTCCCCGTGCGCCGTGGTGAGGATATCCAACAGGTTATCCTTCACCATGTTCACCATGGCGCTCCGCCCGTTCAGCCATTCCTCGAACAAATGGCCGCTGTATTCGGCAGGGCCTTCCTTCAGCCACATGTGGTTATGCACGCGCGGTGTCACCTTATCGCCCCACCAGTGGTGGCCGAGCTCGTGCGCGTAGAGCTTGCGGTTGCGGCCTAAAGGTTGGCCGGGCATGAAATCCGGGTAGGCGATGTTGGTGACGATTTCCAGGGCACCGTCGGTGGTGAGCACATAGCCGATGCGGCCGTATGGATAGGGACCGTACCAATGCTCCAGTGCATCGATGCAGGCGCCGAGGTCGCCGAACTTGCCCACCATGGCGCTGAGTTGCGTCGGCTTGGCACGCAGCGAAACGGGGATATCGCCATAAGCCCCGGTATGCGTGAAGTTGCTCTCGGCATAGTTGGCCACGGCGATGGCGCTCACGTGGGTGGGGATCGCATGCGGGAGGTCGTAGCTGCGGATCACGGTGTCGCCGCCGAGCTGCACCTCGCCGATGAGATCGCCCTGGCCCAGCAACCAGCGGCCACCCGCGCTCTTCACATGGAAGGTGTACGCGGCGCGCTCCACGAAACTGTCGAAGCAGGGGTACCACACCTTGCCGAAGTTGGGCGGCACGGTGGTGAGGCCGATGCCGAGGTTGTAGATATAGTTGCTGGCGAAATAGAAGCCGCCCCAATTCGGGTCGCGCACCGGCGTGCCGTGGTAATGCACCGTGAGCTGCTGTTCCTCTCCCACCATCGCCTCATCATCGAGCTGCACGCTCAGGAATTGCCCATCGTGGGTGTGGGTCAACGGACCTTCGGCGCCAATGACCGAATCGACCGTGAGCGCAAGGAGGTCGAAGCGGATGGCATACTGGCCGGTCATGCGCGCCGTGTAGGTCACAGTGGTTGCGGCGGTGATGCTCTGCCCTGTATAGTCAGTGACGTCGATCGTGATGTCGTAGTGCAGGATGTCGAAGGTGTCGCTGCGCGCGATGGTCTCATCGATCTGGTCGCGCTCCAAGAGCGTGAGCGCCTGCGGACGGGGCGGTGCCTGGCCATCGCGTAGAACCAAGCAGCCATGCATGCGCGGCTGGGCGTACACGTGAACGGATGCTGCTGCGAGCAGTGTGGCGAAGAGTGCGCGAACGAGATGCTTCATGGGCTTGACAGGGTGCCCGAAGCTAAGGCGAGGGTCGAGCGGCGATCATCACCGCATTCGCATGGTGATCGCTCAATTCCTCCGGCAACCTGCTGAAGCCCCAGCTGGCGATGGCCTCATCGTGCAGGATGTGGTCGATCCGGAGCTTGGGCAATTTGCCGATGTAGGTGCCGCCCAGCCCCTGCCCGCTCTCGGCGAAGGCATCGCGCTTATCGCCACGAAGCACCCGGTACGCGTAGCTCATGGGCACATCGTTGATGTCGCCGCAGAAGACCACCGGGTGCGGACTGGCGCGCATGGCGCTATCGATCAGCTCAGCTTCTTGCGCGCGCCGCACCAGACCATCGCGGAGCAAGCCGAGCAATCGGCCGCCGCGCTCCTTCACCAGCTCGGTGCTCGGGTCCTTCGCCAGGGAATCGATGAAGCCGTAATCGGCATCGCCGAAATGCATGCTCGCCAAATGGGCATTGAATACACGGATCGTATCACTGCCTATCACCACATCGGACCAGATGCAGATGTTGTTGGTCCTGCGACCGAAGGGCACACGGCCGCGAGCGGCGATGGGGCGCTTGCTGAAGGTGGCGATGCCATAATGCTGATCATAGCGTGCGGTGTGCGTCCAGGCCATGTGCTCCGCGCGATAGCCCAGCTCGCGCATGATCGCGTCGCGCGTGCGGAAGTACCGCTTGTCGGTGCTATGGAAGAACTCCTGCAAGCAGAGGATCCCGGCATCCTCGCGCTGGAGCACGTCGAAGATGGCATCGCGCGTTCGGTCGTTGTCATCCCACTTATAGAGGTCGAAGAGGCGGACGTTCCAGCTGAGCAGCTTCACGGATTCACCGACGCCGCTGGGAGGGTCCGATTGCCCGAAGAACTGAACGTGATCGGTGAAATGCCCGAAACCGATCAGCAGCGCACAGCCTGAGAGCAGCATGCGCTTGCGGCGGAAAAGCAGCCAGTAGCCGAGGAAGAAGGCATGCACCACGAGCTGGAACGGATACGCGAAGGCCAGCAGAGCCAAGGGCCAGAGAATCTTCGGGGGCACATGCGGCGCCAGATAGGTGAGCAGCAAGAGCAGCACGGCGAAGCCATTCGCCCACCACAGCGGCAAGTGCCATCGTGAGGGGCGCTTGCGAGTAGGCTTATGGTCTGCTGCGTTGGATTCGGGCATGCTCGGCGGCCGATGGGATGACGGCCGGACGTTATTTCCCAGCCTTGAACAGGACGTCCTTCTCTTCCTTGCTCAAGCTGTCGTAGCCGCTGCGGCTGATCTTGTCGAGGATGGCATCGATGCGCGCTTGCTGATCGCGCTTCGCCATGTTGAAATCGGCATCGCTCCGGCGCTTGCCGCTGAAAGGCTTCTCCACACGCATGCGCGGGCCATGCTTCCGTTTGAACAACCCGAAGAACCGCTCAAGCCCGTTCACGAAGGCGAGCGACCAATCACCCCCGCCTCGCTTCCGCCTCATGGCCATCGATGCCGCATAGCCGTAAAGCGCGCCGCCGATATGCGCCAGGTGCCCGCCGCTGTTGGCGCTTTCCTGCACGCTCACCAGGTCGATGACGAAGAGCACCAGCGCGATCCACTTCAGCCGCACGGTACCGAAGAGCAACAGCCTTACCTCGTAGTCGGGCGTATAGGCCGCGATGCCCACCAGCACGGCCATCACCGAGGCCGATGCGCCATGGATGGTGCTCACCTCCACCGCGCGCGCATACACCGGCAGCAGGTTGTAGCCAATGGCGTAAAGCGCGAAGCCGCTGAAGCCGCCCAGCAGGTAATTGCCAAGCACACGCTTGCTGCCCAGCAGGTCCTCGAAAATCCGGCCCATGAACCAGAGCAGCAGCAGATTGAAGAAGATGTGCCCGAAGCCCCAATGCGTGAACATGTAGGTGACCACCGTCCATGGGCGATGGAGCAGTGCACTGAGATTGCTCGTGCTCCACAGCCAGCCCAGGATATCCGGACCGCTCTGGCCCATGGCCCAGAACGGCAGGTTGATCAGGCGCAGCACAAGGAAAACCGCCACGTTGAGCAGGATCAGCCGGATCACCATCCCGCCGGTGCGCCATTGACGCTTCAATTCCTCAAACATGCCGCAAAGTTGAACGCATCAGAAACGTTGCCACGGTTGCAATCTCCTTCGCCAGAGCAGCGCCAGCACCAAGCCGGTGAGACCACCGCCCAAGTGCGCGAAGTGCGCGATGTTGTCGCTGCCGCTGCCCATGAGCCCGGCGAAGCCCGCGTAGGTCTCGTAGGCGGCATAGAGCAGCACGAACCATTTGGCCTTGATGGGCACCGGGAAGAAGATGATCATGAGCTCCACATTCGGATAGAGGATACCGAAGGCCGCCAGTATCCCGAAGATGGCGCCGCTGGCCCCTACCATGGGCGTGAACACGATCTCCGCCATCGCATTCATGGCGTCGCTCTCGAATCCAGCGCCGCCACGCCATAGGTTGACCAGGGCCGCGCGACCGTACTCATGCACTTGCGCGATACTGTCCACGCTCATCACGGCAGCGAGTTGATTGTACTCCCAGGCCTGCACGCCCATGTTCAGCGCTGCGCCGCCAAGGCCGCACATCAGGTAGAAGTTGAGGAAGCGCTTCGATCCCCAGTGGTACTCCAACGGCGAGCCCAGCATGAACAAGCCGAACATGTTCATGAAGATGTGGCCGACGCCGCCATGCATGAACATGTGCGTGATGAGCTGCCAAGGCTCGAATGCAGGACCACCGATGTAGTGAAGGCCTAGCGTGGCGTTGAGCGGAATGCCGAGGAAGATGCCTCCGCTTATGAAGACAACGCCGAACACGATGGCATTGATGATCACCAGGTTCTTCACCACGGTGGGCGTATTCTGCAAGGGTCCGGTGCGGTACTGCATCAGCGTTCGAAGCGCTCGTTGATGTCGTCGAGTGTGAAGGTGAAGAGCACGGGCTTGCCGCTGGGCGTGCGCGTGGGCTGCTCACAGCCGAATAGCCGATCGATGAGTCCGTGCATCTCAGCGACGCCCAGCACGCGGCCATGACGGATGGCCATGCTGCGTGCCATGCTCCGCGCCAATGCCGGGTGCCGCTCGTTGCGCAAGGCACTGCCCGCAGAACGCAGCTGCTCGAGCAATTGCTCGATGAGCCGCGCGGGATCCTCATCGGCGCTCTCAGCGGGCATGCCGTTCACCTGCACGGTGCGGCCGCCGAAGAGCTCCAGGTCGAGGCCCATGCAGCGCAACTCGGGCAGCACGCCTTCCACCAGAGCGAGGTCGGTGGCGCTCAGTTCCACATGGCGCGGGAAGAGCTCCGTTTGCGTGATGCCCGCGCCTTGTGCCAGCAGCTTCAGGTTCCGCTCATAGAGGATGCGCTCATGCGCGCGATGCTGATCGACCATCAGCACGCCGCTGCGCACCTGCGCCACGATGTAGCGCCCATGCAATTGGAACACAGGGCGCTCGCCAGCAGCCTCCTCCTCCCGCGAGGGCAGCACCAGGTCTTCGGCAACGGGTTTCGCCGTCATGGAGGCCACCGTTGCTTCTTCCACCGGCGAGGCCATGCCCATGTCGAAGAGCTTCTGCCAGCCTTCGGGACTCGGGCGCGGCGGTGCGGTGAAGGCACCGATGTCGGTGGGGCGCCACACGGGTGCTGCACCACCACTTGCGGCTATCATGGCCGGCTCCGGCTCGAAATCGAGGCTGGGCGTGATGTTGAATCGCCCGAGCGCGCGGCGCACAGCCGCATGCACGATGGCATACACCGCACGGTCGTCGCGGAACTTGATCTCGGTCTTGGTGGGATGGATGTTGATGTCGATCTGAGCGGGATCGATGTCGATGAAGAGGAACCAACCCGGGTAGCTGTCGGAGGAAACGAGCTCCTCATAGGCGCGGCGCACGGCATGCTCGAGGTAATTGCTGCGGATGAAGCGGCGGTTCACAAAGAAGAACTGCTCGCCGCGTGTGCGCTTCGCGAATTCGGGCTTGCCCACGAAGCCTTGCACATGCACGAAATCGGTGCCCTCCTCCACCGGCACCAAGCGCTCATCGTGCTTGCGCCCGAAGAGGCCCGTGATGCGCTGACGCATGGCGGCGCTCCACACCGCATCGGCGCCGCTGGGCGGCAGGTTGAACTCCTCGCGCTCATTGCTCACCAAGCGGAAGCCCACTTCGGGGTGCGCCAAGGCGATGCGCATGAACTCGTCGAGCACATGCTTCTGCTCCACGCTGTCGCTCTTGAGGAATTGCCTGCGTGCAGGCGTGTTGAAGAAGAGGCTCCTCACGCTGATGGTGGTGCCTTCGGGGCCTGCGGCCGGTTCCTGCACGCGCACACGGCTGCCTTCGATGAGCACGCGCGTGCCCAGTTCCTGCTCGTGCTCGCGCGTTCGCAGCTCCACCTGCGCGATGGCCGCGATGCTCGCGAGCGCTTCGCCGCGGAATCCCTTGGTGCGGATGGCGCCGAGATCGTCGGCTTTGCGGATCTTGCTGGTGGCGTGCCGCTCGAAGCAGAGCCGAGCATCCGCAGGGCTCATGCCCTTGCCATCGTCGGAGACCTGGATCAGCGTGCGCCCGGCATCCTTCACCGCCATGGTGATGCGCGTGGCGCCGGAGTCGATGCTGTTCTCCAGCAGTTCCTTCACCACCGATGCAGGGCGCTGCACCACCTCGCCAGCGGCGATCTGGTTGGCCACATGGTCGGGCAGGAGCCTGATCAGGTCGGCCATGTGCTCGGATCCAGGAGCCCGAAGCTCCGGATGATGAAATAGAGGATGAGGAGCACCATGCCCATGATCACCACCAGCCGGATGACGCTGGCGCGGTCACTGCCCTCTCGCTGCCAACTGTGCCGCATGCGCGCGCGCAATTCCTCGCGCCGCGCACCGCTTTCCTGCTGGCCTTCAGCACGCAAGCGCTCCAATCGCTCCTTCCGCTCATCCGCTGCCTGGTCGTAATAGCGCGGCGCATATTCAAATCCGCGCAGCTTCCGCTGGCGGAAAATGCCGAACATGGCGGGCAGCTTCGGCGCTTGCATGGCGGCGAAGGTAACGGGGAGGGCATGCACCTTCCTTTCCGCGACCGACCTTCGCCGCCATGAAGATCCTGCTGGTCTGCTTGGGCAACATCTGCCGATCGCCCATGGCGGAAGGTGTACTGCGCCACCTCGCGCAAGAGCGCGGCATCGGCATCGTGACGGATAGCGCGGGCACCGGCGATTACCATGTGGGCGAAGCGCCCGATCGGCGAGCCCAAGCCGCCATGCGCAAACAGGGCATGGAGATCGGCGACCTGCGCGCGCGGCAATTCACCGCCGCGGACTACGATCGCTTCGACCTGCTGCTGGCCATGGATGCCGACAATCTGCGGAACATGCGGCGGCTCGCTCCCAGCGCCGAGCACGCGCGCAAGGCCATGCTCATCATGGATCACGCCCCGGCGCATCCGCTGCGCGAAGTGCCCGACCCCTACTTCGGCGGCGATGAGGGCTTCGATGCAGTGTTCAGCATGCTGATGGATGCCTGCAACCAATTGCTCGATGACCTTGCCAAGCGCTGACTGGGGCCGACTCTACCTCATGCCCGTGTGGCTGGGCGATCACGGCGGCATCGAGCAACTGCCGCCGGAGAACATTGCGCTCGCCTCGCGCATCACGCTCTACTTCTGCGAGCACGAGAAGACCGCGCGCCAGATGCTCCGGCGC
>DAORNP010000054.1:0-6414 GCA_035441065.1 Flavobacteriales bacterium
CCGATTCGTGGATGGCCGAGAGAAACAGATGCTCACCGATCTCACCCTGTTCCGGTAATACCGTGGCCTCCTCGGATTCAAGGACAAGCGCGAACCTGGGACACATTCAAACGACCGTACTCTACTTTCGTGGGGGAAAGCCCATTCGTGAAGCGGACTTCCTTGGCGGAGCCAATAAGACTCCCTCATGCGCAAACCGCTGCTCTTCCTTACACTTCTCGTCGTTGCCCTCCCGCAAGCCGGATGGGCACAGCATGCAAAGCTTTCGAATCCAGAGGCCAGCAGCGCTATTGGACCTGGAAGCGGTGATGCCGAACGGTCAGGTATACTGGAGTGCATGCCGAGAGGCGAAGCTGGAGTGGTGACAGGCGGACCGCAGTGGGCGCAGCGGCTCACACGCTTATCACCCCGGGAGCATGGGCTGCCGGATGTGACAAGGCTGAAGATGGCCAAGCTGCCCGAGAAGCAAGCGACTTGGCGGGGCGGAGATGCCATGGAGCAAGGCACCCCCAAGGCGGTGCTGCCGGTGATCGGCGCCAACTTCGAGGCCAATTGGTCGGTTGTGAGCACGCCGCCTGACAACAGCATGGCGATATCGAACGCCGGCCGCATCGTGAGCGTGAACAACGATGAGATCGTGTACATGAACACCGCTGGGCAGATCCTGCAATTCCTCAGCTGGCCCGACTTCGTGAATGACCCCGCGCTGAACGCCAGCCTCTATGACCCGAAGGTGCTCTATGACAGCCAGGCCGACCGCTTCGTGCTGGTGCTTCTGCATGGTAGCACGGCCAGCACCACCAAGGTGATCCTCTGCTTCTCCCAGACCAACAACCCGCAGGATGGATGGTGGAAGTACTATCTCACGGGCAATCCGCTCAACAATGACTGCTGGTTCGACTACCCCGGCTTGGGCGTCTCCAACAATGAGGTCTATGTAACTGGGAACCTCTTCACCAGCGGCGCCAACCAGTTCAATCAGGCGTTGGTCTACCAGGTGAGCAAGGCAGCAGGCTACGCCGGTGGCAACATCAACTGGCAGTATTGGCACAACCTGAACGCATCGCCCTACGCCGCATTCACCTTGCAGCCCGCCAGCTTCGGCCATCAGGGCAACTACGGCCCCGGCATCTACTTCGTGAGCAGCAGCGCAGGCGGGGCCAGTAGCCTGCGGCTCTGGGACCTCACGGACGACCTGACCGGGAGCCCGCAGCTGAACGTCTCCACCGTGAGCGTTCCAGCCTACAGCCCGGCAGCTCCCGCCAACCAGTTGGGGAGCACCGAGCTTCTGGACAATGGTGATTGCCGCGTGCTGAGCGCCTTCTACCTGCCGGGCCTGGTCCACTGCGTGTTCGCCACGGATGCCGGCAGTGGATGGAACGGCATACGGTACACGCGTATCAATGTGAGCAACAGCACCGCTCAGCAGGCCACCTTGGGAGCGCCCGGCACAGCGGATTACTGCTATCCGACCGTGGCCTCTTTCAGCACTGGCATCAGCGGCACGGATGCAATGATCGCTTTCCTGCGCAGTGCTCCGAACAGCTACCCGGAAGCGCGTGTAGTGAACTGCGATGAAGCGCTCAACTGGTCGCCCACCACCTTGGTGAAGAGCGGCGAGACCTTCGTGGACTTCCTTCAGGGCAACGAGCGCTGGGGAGACTACACGGGCATCTGCAGAAAGCACAACGCCGGGCAGCCCACGGTCTGGGTAGCGGCCTGTTACGGCGCCAACATTCCTTCCGCCAGCACGAACAACACCTACAAAACGTGGGTGGCCGAGGTTCAGGGCAGCGGCACCGTCGGTCTGCCCGAAGCCGCTCCGTCTGCATCGGGCATGCGCGTGTTCCCCAACCCGGCCATCGACCTCTTCCAGTTGGACTTCACCCTGAGCGAGCGCGGCCGACTGCGGATTGAACTGGTGGACGCGCGCGGCGCCCAGGCCAAGCTCATCTTCGAGGAGGATCGCTCACCGGCCGATTACCGGATCTCCTTCAATCGCGGTGCCCTGGCCTCGGGCACCTACACCCTGCTTGTGCGCTCCAACGAAACCATCATCGGCCATGAGACCCTTGTTGTTCACTAGCCTGGTAGTGGCTTCGCTGCTGTGCTGCTGCTGCGGGCAGAAGAAGACGACGGGCAATGCCCCGAATCCAGTTCAACAGGAACCGCATGGAGGCAAAGGCGAACGCCACGAAGCACCCGCGCACAGCGCGCCCGACCAGGACCGTATCGACAGCCTGAAGCAGGAGAAGCTGAAGAAGAAGAACCCTTGAGCGGTTCTCTCACTGGTGATGCTACATCCGCTCCGGCACCTCGATGCCCAAGCACCACATCGCCTTCTTGGTGGTCTTGGCCACGGCCGCGCTCAGGGCCAAGCGGAAGGCACGCTTTCCCGCATCCTCCTCCTTCATCACCGGAATGGCCTGGTAGAAGCCGTTGTAGGCCTTCACCAGTTCGTAGGCGTGATTCGCCAGAGACGAGGGATCGAGCTTCGTTGCCGCTTCGTTCAGCACCGCAGGGAACTGGTGCAGCAATTTGATCACGGTGCGCTCTTCGGGAAGCAATGCCCCAGCTAAAAGCGCATCGTCTGATTGACTGATCTTCTGGTCATCTGATTCTCCCGCCTTCCGCAGTAAACTCTTGATCCGCGCGTAGGTGTATTGGATGAAGGGTCCGGTATGCCCTTGCAGGTCGATGCTGGCAGCGGGATCGAAGAGCATGCGCTTCTTCGGATCGACCTTGAGCAGGAAATACTTGAGCGCAGCGAGGCCGATCATCTCGTACAGGGCCGCTTTCTCCACCTCGCTGAAGTCGTCGAGCTTGCTCAGTTCCTCGCCCATGCGTCGCGCCTCGCTCACCACTTCGTCGATGATGTCGTCGGCGTCAACCACGGTGCCTTCGCGGCTCTTCATCTTGCCACTGGGCAAATCCACCATGCCGTAACTGAGGTGGAAGAGCTCATCGGCCCACGAAAAGCCGAGCTTCCTGAGGATGATGAAGAGGACCTTGAAGTGGTAGTCCTGCTCATTGCCCACGGTGTAGATGAGCTTGCTTAGGCCGGGGTACTCCTCGAAACGCTTGATTGCCGTGCCGATGTCCTGTGTCATGTACACGCTGGTGCCATCGCGGCGCAGCAGCACCTTCTCGTCGAGGCCCTCGGCAGTGTTGTCCACCCATACCGCGCCGTCCTTCTCGTAGAACACGCCCTTTTTCAGCCCGTCTAGCACGTCGGCCTTGCCCAGCACGTAGGTCTGGCTCTCGTAGTAGTTCTTGTCGAAGTCCACTCCGGCACGGGCATAGGTCTCATCGAAACCGGCGTAGCACCAGCCGTTCATTCTCTCCCACAGCGCGCGCACCTCGGTGTCGTTCGCTTCCCACTTGCGGAGCATCTCTTGGGCTTCGAGCAGTATGGGCGCATTCTTCTCAGCTTCCTCCTTCGTCTTGCCACTCATCACCAAGGCCTCGATTTCCGCCTTGTAAGCCTTGTCGAACTCAACGTAATACTTCCCCACGAGCTTGTCGCCCTTCACGCCTGCGGATGCCGGTGTCTCACCGTTGCCGAACTTCTGCCAGGCGATCATGCTCTTGCAGATGTGGATGCCGCGATCGTTGATCACCTGAACCTTCACCACTTCATGGCCAGCAGCCTGCAGGATGCGGCTCACGCTATAGCCGAGGAAGATGTTCCGGAGGTGACCAAGGTGCAGCGGCTTGTTGGTGTTGGGCGAAGCGTATTCGACCATCACTTTCTTGCCCGTTGCGGGAAAGCCGAGGATGTCCTTCTCCCCTGCCTCTGCCATGAAGCCGAGCCAATAGCTGTCGGCAATGACGATGTTGAGGAAGCCCTTGACCACATTGAATCGCTCCACCACCGCCACGTTGGCCTGCACGTGCTCGCCGATGGCCTGGGCGGTCTGCTCCGGGCCCTTACCGCTGAGCTTCAGGAAGGGGAACACATTGATGGTGACATCGCCCTCGAATTCGGGCCGTGTGGCCTGGAAGCCGATGGCCTTGGCATCGAGGTCATGCCCATAGAGCTGCTTGAAAGCGCCCTGGAGCGCGGGAACGAGGAGGGCTTGGAGTCTGTCTTGGAACATCGGGTTGCAAAAGAAGCAGATGTCTGTTGTTCGTCCCCCGCGCCCGTCGAATGACAACGGCAGCCTATACCCGGCTGAGGAAGTTCTCCGCCATCATGCAACGCACGCTTCCGCCGCCGATGGCCTCGATGGTGGGCACGGCAACAGGAATCAGCCTGGCATGACGCTCCAAAGCGATGCGCTGGAAAGGCTTGAGGGCATGGAATGCGGTTTCACTCAAAAAGATCACTTCGCTCTGCGGCATCAACGGGCTCTTCGGGATCGCCTCACCGCGCTCGTGGTGACCGGCAATGCCGGAAAGGCGCTTCGGCGAGAGTTCGAGCGCATTGCCCACGAAGCGGTGCAGTTGCGGCAGGTCGAAGGCGATGACCTCGCGACCGCTCTTGGCCAGTTCCTCCTCCACTTCCTGCCGATCGGCCGGATAGGGCATGGCATCGAAGCAGACCAGCCCCCACTTCGCGCCGATGCTCATGACCACGTTAGTATGGTAGATAGGCGCACCATTGAGCCGGCCATCCATGGTGGCGGTGAAGCCGATGGGCGTGAAGCCGAGTTGCTCGCACCAGGCATCGAGGGCGCGCTCGGTGGTACGCGGCGAAAGGCAGGCGAAGGCGCGACGTTTGATCCGGTCGAGCACGAGGCTCCCGGTTCCTTCGAGGATGAGGCCGTGATGCTCCCAGCCGCTGAAGTCGAGCGTTTGGCGCACGGCGAAGCCTTCGACCTCGAGCACGCGCGCCAGATCAGGATCGCGCTCGGCACGTCGGCTGGGCGTGAGCATCGGGTACAGAACGAGCGTGCCATCGTCGTGGGTGCTGAACCAATTGTTCGGGAAAACGGCATTGGGCGCTTTCGGGTCGATGGGATCCAGTACCGTACAGCCGATGCCGCTTTGACGCAGGGCCTCAATCAGCGCATCGAATTCCTCGGCGGCGGAACGGCGCGCATCATCAACCGGAACGCGTTGCTGGAACTCATTGCTGGCCGCCGTCTCAGGATCGTACCCGAAGCCAGTGGGACGGATAAGGATGACGGAGGAAGCGGATTGGCTCACCGCGCGCGCAGAATCGGGAACAAGGGCTCCAGGATGCTCAAGGTGGCTTCGGCCATGGCATTGCCGGTATCAAGGGCCGGGTTGATCTCTACCACATCGAGTGTGGCTGTCTTGGGGTAGGCGCAGAAACCACTGAGCAAAGTGCGCGCTTCTTCGAGGTTGAGACCACCCAGAACCGGTGTGCCCGTGCCCACGGAGATGCTGGGGTCCAGGCTATCGACATCGAAGCTGATGTGCAATCGGTCGCACAGCGTGAGGTGCGCCAAAGTCTCCTTCACTGATTCGACGGCACCTTGCCTCCGAAGCTGGTCCACCGTGATCACCTTGATGCCATGTTCCTTGATTATGGCTTCTTCCTCCGGTTCATAGTCGCGCAGGGCGATGAAGACCAGATCGCTGGGGAGCAGCTTGGGGCCATGGGTTCCGATCTTCCTCAGGCGGTCCCAAGTATCCATGGTGTAAACCCGCGGGCGGTTCTTGCCCTTCTTCTCAATCTGCATCAACAGGGCCAAAGGCATCCCGTGCACATTACCGCTGGGGGTTGTCCATGGACTGTGCAGGTCGGCATGAGCATCAATCCAAACCACGCCCAAACGCTGGTCGGGGAAGGCCATCTTGGTGCCTGAGACGGAGCCGATAGCGATGGAATGATCACCTCCGACAATAATTGGGAATACGCTGTTGCGCAGATACTTGTACACCTCATAGGCCAGATCACTCTCGAAACGGATGAGGCCATCGATGTGGTGGGCATTGGGCGAGCGGTCGTCCTCGTAGAGCACGTCGTTCTCATCGCGCAGGATGCTCTCTTCTGCGTGGCCGAACAGTTCGCTACCCAGTTTCCAAGCGGCTACCCGAAGGGCGGCCATGCCCATGCTGGTGCCTCGGGTGCCAGCACCGATCTCCGAGGCGGCTTCAATCAATCGCAGTTCCATGCGGGCGAAGGTAATCGGGGCTTCTGGGGAGCACTTCGGCAGGGAACCAACAGCCTTTGTCGTACGTAGGAGGCCGACCATCGAAGCCTTTGCCATGACCAACCGCCTCTTCCTCCTTTTTCCAGCTGGCGCCCTGCTGCTTTCCGGCTGCAATACCAACCTGCTGCAATCGCGGGTATCGGAGGGGACCATCGAGTACGCACTCAGCTTCCCCGGTTACGACCCAAATGGGCTGATGTCCGGGATGCTGCCGGAGAAGACCATCCTCACCTTCACCGAAGACAAGCAAGCCGCTGAAGTGAGCGCCGGCATGGGCCTCTTCCGCACC
>DAORNP010000054.1:6501-14364 GCA_035441065.1 Flavobacteriales bacterium
CTGGAGCTGTTCAATGGCGACTACGGCAAGGCCACGATCCTCTACACCGGCGACATCGATACCATTGCGGGGTACCCCTGCCAGAAGGCACTGGCCATCTTCAACCAGATCGGCCAGCGCGAGATTGAGCTGTGGTACACCGACCGCATCGCCATGCAAAACCCCAATTGGTTCAATCCTTTCACCGAGGTGCCTGGCGTGCTGCTGCGCTACGAAGTGGTGCAGAACGGCATCCGCATGAAGCTCGATGCCGTGAGCGTGACGCCCGGCAAGGTGGACGAATCGAAGTTCACGCCCAAGGCGGATTACCAAGCTGTTAGCGCCGACGTGCTCCACTACGAGCTCGGCGAGGTGATGGGAACCTTCTCGATGTAGCGTTCTTGCGCCCTCTGCACGGCAGCACAATCGCCCTCTGCCCGCTCTCCACGCCGCCCTGTTGATACTACCGCGCCCCGCATAGCCGTTCCCCCAAGGCACCAACGGACCTTCGACGCATCGCCTCGCGCGTGCGAGCGAAGCCCGTATTCCACCTTGGCAACCGAGAAACGCAACCGCCTCCGGGAAGAGGCCCCCGAAGAGGAGACCATCGAGGCCGCAGAGCCGAAGAAGCGTCGCCCGAAGAAGCCTTCGGCTGAAAAGAGCCCTGGCGTGCTCAGCCGCATCCGCGCCTTCGTCTCCGACAATCGCACGCACAAGCTCTTCGGCATGCTGCTCGTTCTGGGCAGCCTCTATCTGCTTACCGCCTTCGTGAGCTTCTTGTTCACTTGGCGCTTGGATCAGGACTTGATGAGCCGTGGCTGGTGGGAGATCCTCCGCACCGACATCCGCGCGGAGAACTGGCTGGGTAAGCTTGGCGCCATCTGCGCGCACCGCTTCATACATCTGTGGTTCGGGCTTGCGGCCTTCGCCTTCCCGATGTGGAGCTTCCTCGCTGGCATCCGAATCCTGTTGGGCACATGGCTATTGCCCGCGCGCCGCAGCTTGGGCTGGACCGCCATGGCGCTCTTCTGGGTGCCCGCGCTTTTCGGCTTCTTTTTCCGTGGCGAGTACAGTTTCCTCGGCGGCGGCGTGGGCGTGGTGACCACCAAGCACCTCACCACACTGCTCGGCGAATTCGGCGCAGGCGCACTGCTCCTGTTCTCGGCCGCGGCATTCGCAGTGTTCAGCTTCAACCTGAACTTCGGCTGGATGAATGCGCTGTTCGCGAAGAAGGAGGTGGAAGAGGAAGTGCCAGGAGCAACTGCGATGAACTCCGGTGTGCGGATGAAGGAGGAGTGGAAGGATAGCGGGTATGCGGAGGAGAGCGCGGTTGCGGGTGCAGGGCTTGAGTTGGACGTAGAGCCTAGCAAGATCGCGTCGGCCGAGGGCCTCGCGATGACAGGTGAGCTCGAGATGGACGTCGAAGGTGGCGAGATCGCTTCGGCCTCCGGCCTCGCGATGACCGATAACGCGAACGAATTGGAATTGGAGACCACGCCGATGGAAGTGGTGGAGCCGGTGCTCTCGCCGGTGATCAGCAGCGCGGAGGACCTGAACGGCGACCTCAACGGCATGAGCGTTACGGCGAAGACCGACGAGGCCGTGCTCACCGAAGAGCAGATCGAAGCCAAGCTGCAGGAGTTCGGCGAGTACGACCCGAAGCTGGACCTGAGCAGCTACGAGCCGCCACCCCTCGATCTGCTGGTGGATCACGGCACAGGCGAGATCACCGTGACGAAGGAGGAGCTGGAGATGAACAAGGACCGCATCGTGCAAACGTTGGGTCATTACAACATCGCCATCGCGAAGATCAAAGCGACGATCGGCCCCACCGTTACGCTGTACGAGATCGTGCCGGAGGCGGGCGTGCGCATCAGCAAGATCAAGAACCTCGAGGACGACATCGCGCTCAGCCTCGCCGCCTTGGGCATCCGCATCATCGCACCAATCCCCGGCAAAGGCACCATCGGCATCGAAGTGCCCAACAGCAAGCCGCAAGTGGTGGGCATGCGCGCGGTGGTGGCCAGCGAGAAATTCCAGAACAGCACAGCGGATCTGCCCATCGTGCTGGGCAAGACCATCAGCAACGAGACCTTCGTGACGGACTTGGCCAAGATGCCGCACCTGCTCATGGCCGGTGCCACGGGCCAGGGCAAGTCGGTCGGCTTGAATGCGATCCTCGTCAGCCTGCTCTACAAGAAACACCCGAGCCAGATCAAATTCGTACTGGTGGATCCGAAAAAGGTGGAGCTCACGCTCTTCAACAAGATCGAGCGCCACTTCCTCGCGAAGCTGCCCGGCGACGGAGAGGCCATCATCACCGACACGAAGAAGGTGGTGGCCACGCTGAACAGCTTGTGCATCGAGATGGACGAGCGCTACGAGCTGCTGAAGGATGCGCAGGTGCGCAACATCAAGGAGTACAACGCCAAGTTCATCAGCCGCCGCCTCAATCCGGAGAACGGCCACCGCTACCTCCCCTACATCGTGCTGGTGGTCGATGAGTTCGCCGACTTGATCATGACCGCGGGCCGTGAGGTTGAAACGCCCATCGCCCGCCTGGCTCAGCTCGCGCGCGCAATCGGCATCCACCTCATCATCGCCACGCAGCGGCCCAGCGTGAACATCATCACCGGCACCATCAAGGCCAACTTCCCTGCGCGCATCGCCTTCCGCGTGACCAGCAAAATCGATAGCCGCACCATCCTCGATGCAGGCGGTGCGGATCAGCTCATCGGTCGCGGCGATATGCTGCTGAGCACCGGCAACGACCTTATCCGCATCCAGTGCGCCTTCGTGGACACCCCCGAGGTGGACGAGATCACGGCCTTCATCGGCAACCAGCGCGGCTATCCCGATGCCCTGCTCCTGCCCGAACCTCCGATGGAGGAAGGTGAAGGCGGCGGCGACCTGGACGACAGCGACCGCGACAGCATGTTCGAGGAGGCAGCACGGCTGGTGGTGCAAACGCAGCAAGGCAGCACCTCATTGATCCAACGCAAGCTGAAGCTGGGCTACAATCGCGCGGGCCGGATCGTGGACCAGTTGGAGAGCGCCGGCATCCTCGGCGCCTTCGAAGGCAGCAAGGCGCGCAGGGTGCTGATACCGAACGAAGCCGCACTTGCCGCTCACCTGAACAGTGGCGTAGCGGCCGGGCCTGGAGTGGGGGGATTCTGAGAGCAGGCCGCTCTGAACGTAAGCTCACCAGGGGCTTGACCAATCAGGTTTGGGCGGCGAAGTGCCCTTGGTCCCTCAGGCCGGTCAGCCTCTTGATGCACGATCAATCGTACACCTCACTGCCGCGACACGCGGCTCACTCCAAGGGCCTCCCCTTCCGGCGTCTGCAATTGCACCGTGTAGATCCCGACAGGCCATGGCGACAAATCCAAGGTGCGCACACCTGGTGCCCATCGGCCTTGCGCCACGATCCGGCCATCGGCGCTGCTCACGGTGTAATGCGCGGAAACAGCGATGTTGATCTGCACGGCGCCATCGGTTGGGTTCGGGAAGGCAAGCACGTCGACCGCTTCGTGCTCCAGCACGCCCACGCCGCTTCCTTGCATCGGCACATCGATCAGCTTGATCAGGTAAAGCGCGCGCAGCGTATTGCCGGCGATCGGATTGCGGTAACCCGACCCGAACACCACGCCATTCGAGGCGATGTCCAGGTCGTGGAGGCGGCAGAGCTTGCCATTCCAGCCGGTGGCGCCCACGGAACCATGATCCAGCAACAGGTAACCCGTTCCATTGAAAGCAGGAATGAACTGGCCGCTCGCATCCACCTGGGCCACTAGTGCCTTTTCTTGGAAATTACCGCCGACCTCCTGGTGCACCTTACCGCAGAGCAGGTAGCGACCGGCACCCACCACCACGAGCTTGTTGAGGAAGACCGTACCGGCGCTGGGAATCGCGATGGTGCGGAACCCATTGGGGACGGAGGAGGAAAGCGTCCCTGATGCATTCACGAAGGCGATGTAATCCTGGCCGGTGATCAGCAGGTCGTTGCTTGGTGTGAATGTGATGGACGTCGGGATGTCAGCGTTGACGAAATCGCCCAGGAAGACACCCGCGTTGCCGAAGGTGGCATCGAGCGCACCGCTTGAAGTGAATTTGCGCACGTACAAGTCGCTGAGGTTCGCTTCCACTGGGTTTCCGCCTTGATAGTTGTACACCCGGAACAGGGCGAAGCACGCGCCATTGGCGTCCACGCCGAGATCGGCGAAATAGCCGTACTGGGTGGCATCGGAATACACGCCATTCACCGCGAACGTGGGATCCGGGAAACCGGTGGCGAGGAGCCGGGCCACGAAGGGCTTGCCATTGATGCCCCTGCCGCCGATGAAGTACTTGCCATTGGCGAGCCGTCGCACGCGGTAGGGAATCGCGAAGGTGCCCAGCGCTCCGAATACTTCTGTTGTGGTGATGTGCCCATTCACACCGAAGGAAGCATCAAGGTCACCGTTCGGCAGGAGCCGGAGCATGATGAATTGCGGAGCACCGCAAATGCCATTCACGCAATACTCCGATTCCCCGATGATCGTGATCCGGCCATCGGGTTCCAGCTGAAGGTCATAGGCCTTGCATTGGTCACCTACGAAGAGCTTCGAAACCCCGTTGATGCCGAAATCGGGATCCGGGCTGCCATCGGGCAGATAGCGGTACGTGTAGAGGAAGAGGTCCGTGCCGTTCGGATTGCTCTTATCCATACACACTACCAATTTGCCATCGGGCTGCACGGCCATGTTGTTGCCGATGCCCTTGTTCAACTCGCCGTTGCTCTGAGCGCCGCCATAGGGCACAAAGCCTCCCGTTCCGAACGCAGCATCGAGTTGCTGCGCACCAGCCAATGATGCCAGGCCGAAGCCAATGATCGCGATTGAACTGCGAAGGGAAATGCAAGGGTGTGGCATGGGTGCGGTGGTTGGTAGTCAAGGCCGCACGGATGACCCGATTCTACCTGTCGTGGTTGCCTATACAGCCGGAACTTCCATTGCATCCTGCCCGACTAACCAAAGCGCCGCATCATCCCTTCAACAACATATTCGCTTAGCAGCGATCCGTGCCCATGGCCGATTCACATCGCTTGCACAAGCCTGCAGCTTGGTCCAATTCAGCTAGGCCGTCATGCCCCGCTTCTCCAGCAGCGGTTCCACGCGGGGCTCACGCCCGGCGAAATCGCGGTACAGCTGCGCTTCAGGCTTGCTGCCGCCCTGGCTCAGCACAGTGTACCTCAGGCGATCGCCGTTGGCGCGCGTAAGGCCGCCGTTCTCCATGAACCACGCGAAGCCATCGGCATCCATCACCTCGCTCCAGAGGTAGGCGTAATAGTTCGCGGCGTAGCCGGTCCATGCATGACTGAAGTAGCAGCTCCGGTAGCGCGGTGGCACCTGAGGCATATCGAGGCCGTACTTCGCCAGCGCGCTCTGCTCAAAGGCCGCCACATCGGCCACGAGCGGTGCATCGGCTGGCAGGCTATGCCACTCCAGATCGATGAAGGCAGCAGCGAGGTACTCCACGGTGCGATAGCCCTGGTTGAAGGTTCGTGCCTTGCGCAGCTTCTCAGCTAGCTCATGGGGCATGGCCTCGCCTGTGCGGTGATGCTTGGCATAGCGCGCGAGCACCTGCGGATCGAGCGCCCAATTCTCGTTCACCTGCGAGGGGAACTCCACGAAATCGGTACTGGTGCTTGTGCCACTGAAGCGCGGGTACTTCTGCGCGCTGAGCATGCCGTGCAGGCCGTGCCCGAATTCGTGGAACAGGGCCGAGGCGTCGTCGATGCTGATCAGCGGAAGAGCGTGATCACATCGTCCCAACTGAGCAAGCAAGGCTGTCCCGCAGCGGGCTTCTGGTAGTTGCACACCTGCGTGATCACCGGGTGCTGTCCCAACAGCTCGTTCTGATCCACGAAGGTGCTCATCCACGCGCCGCCATTCTTGTTGTCGCGCGCATAGAAGTCGCCGTAAACGAGGCCGATCACGGAGCCGTCGGCATCGATGATATCAAACACGCGCACATCGGGATGATAGACGGGCAGATCCTTGCGTTCCTTGAAGGCGAGGCCGAAGAGGGCGTTGGCCGCATAGAAGACGCCATCGTGCAGCACGCGCTCGAAATCGAGGTAGGGCTTCATGGCGGCTTCATCGAAATCGAACTCTGCCTTGCGCACCTGCTCGGCGTAGAAGTCCCAGTCCCACGAAGCGAGTCGTGCCGGCTGGCTCCCATTCAATGAGGTTTCCGCATTCATCATCGTTTGCAGCTTCTCCGCTTCCATGCGGGCATTGTCCACAGCCGCTGGCGCGAGGCGTGCCATGAGGTGCAAGGCGTTCGCGGGCTCCTTGGCCATCTGGTCGTCCATGACGAAGTGCGCCCACGAACGGAAACCGAGCAGCGCCGCCTTGTGCGCGCGCAATTGTGCCAGCCGCGCTATGATGCCGCTGTTGTCCCATGCATTGCCACGGCCGTTGCGCGCCAGCGATGCTTCCATGATGCGCTGACGCAGCGCGCGGTGCTTGAGCTCGGCGAGCACCGGCTGCGTGGTGGTGTTGCGCAGGTCGATGAGCCACTTGCCCGCATGCCCTTTCTCCGTTGCAGCCAGAGCGGCGGCTTCAATCGCTTCGGCGCTGAGGCCATCGAGTTCCTGTTCAACCTCAACGAGAACGCCCGATGCCGTGCGCTCCTTGAGGATGTTCTCCTCGAAGCGCGCCACCAGCTTGGCCTCTTCTTCATTGATGGCTGCCATCTGCTCTTTGCCTATGGCATCGAGCAAAGCGCCGGCGCGCACAAAGCGCGTGTAGTAGCGATTGAGCAAGCGAGCATCCACGGCATCGAGGCCGAGTGCGTCGCGCTGCTCATGCAGGAGCTTGATGCGGGCGAAGAGCCGGTCGTTGAGGGTGATGGCGTCGTTGTGCGCGGCGAGCTTCGGCGCCATGTCGGCCTTCACGGCTTGGAGCGTCTCGTTGGTGGCGCTGCCCACCAGGTTGAAGAAGACGCTGGCGGCTCTATTCAGGTCCTGGCCTGCTCGCTCCAGCGCCACAATGGTGTTCTCGAAGCTGGGCGCCTCTTCGCTGTTAGTGATCAGGTTCACCTCGGCGCGGTGTCGCTTCATGCCTTCGGCGAGCGCAGGTCGGAAATGCTCGTCGCGGATCTTGTCGAACGGCGGTGCTTGGAATGGCAGCGTGCTGGTCTGGAGCAGCGGATTGGTCATTGCGGTGGATTCTGAAACGGCCGTTAGATGTTGCCTCAATGCGATGAAAGAACCATCGGGACCCAGGCGCGACGCATGGCCATGAGGCCGCAAATATGCGCGCGCAAACGCAAGCAGCACGGCTGTTCAGTACGCCTTATGAACGATGCGTGAATGAGGAACGAGCGCCGCTCAGCGAACTGAATCGCGCCCCCCTTCACGCTCACTCATCCAGCCCCAACTCGATCTGCTTGCCCGGCTTGTAGCCGCCGATGAGCGGGTCGTCGGGACTGATCACGTCGGCTGATGTGCTCTTGGCGCGCTTCATCTGCTTCATGGGGCTCTCCTCCAAACCCTCCTCTTCGGGCGCTTCGAGGTTGCCGATCTCGTCGTCGGTGATGAGCATGCCTTGCACCTCTTCGGCCTCGGGCGTCAAGGGCACGAAAACCGGCGTGTTCAGCGTGAGTTCCTTCACCTTGTGCGGTGTGAGGCGATTGCCCAGCGCCTTCACGCCCTTCACGCCGATGAAGCCAGCCAGGTCGACATCCTCGTCAGCGCGACTGGTGCTGCGCTTGTCGTAGGCGATGTGCAGTTCCGGCTCTGCAACGATGCTGTGCAGCGTGAGCTTGCTCTCAGGGTGCTCGGTGATGAAGCCGACGGCATCGCGCGAGGGCTCCACTTGGAAGCGCTTCACCATGTAT
>DAORNP010000054.1:14377-17438 GCA_035441065.1 Flavobacteriales bacterium
GCCATCCCAGTAAACAGCGGTCACCACGTCCTTCGGATTCCACTTCACCACGGTGAGGGCATCGTCGGGGAAGTGCGTGCTGAGCACATAGGGGAAGAGCTGGTACTTGCCGCTCTTGCTGATGCAGAGGATGCGGTCATCGCCCTTGAAGCGGCCCAGGTAGCGGCCGTGGCCGGTATCGTTCAGGCGGCGCACGGTCTCATCGTACCACACGGGGATGGCGCCCAAGGTGCTGGTGCCACGTTCCTTCTGCGTCACCTTCTGCACCGCATAGCGTGTGAGCAGATTGCCCTTACTGCCGCGCCCTTTCACCGCCAGCTCGGCGAAGTCCACATCGAACTTGGTCTTGCGCAGGTTGGGCCTCGGCTTCAGCACCACGGTGAGCACCTCGCTGGCGCCATCGGGATTACAGGTGAAGTACTCCATGGTGCTGCCTGGCGCGCCGCCGGTGAGGTCGTACTCCTTATCGCGCGTGATGCCGGTAACGATGAAGCGCTTCATGTAGTAGGGCCCCTTCACGCCGTCCTGATACACCATGTGGTAGATGGTTCGCTCGTCGTTCTTCTTGAACACGGCGATGTGCTCGATGCCCTTGCCCACGAATTTCTTGTCGGCCATCTTGGTCACCGTCATGCTGCCGTTGATGCGGAACACGATGATGTCGTCGATCTCGGAGCATTCGCCCACCAGCTCGGCATCCTTCAGGCTCCAGCCGAAGAAGCCCTCCTGGCGGTCCACGTAGAGCTTCTTGTTGGCCACGGCCACCTTGGCGGCCACGATGGTATCGAAGGGGCGCAATTCGGTCTTGCGCTCACGGCCGGCGCCGTACTTCTTCTTCAGCTCCTTGAAGTAATCGACGGCGTGGTCGACGAGGCGGTCGAGCTTGCCCTGCACCTCTTTGATCTGCTCGGCGAGCTGCTTGATGTGCTCATCGGCCTTGAAACTGTCGAACTTCGAGATGCGCTTGATCCTGATCTCCGTGAGGCGCACGATGTCCTCTTGCGTCACCGGGCGCTTCAGTTCCTGAATGTGCGGCTTCAAGCCCTTGTCGATGAAGCTGATCACCTCTTCCCACGTCTCGGCCTCTTCGATCTTCCGGTAGACCTTCTTCTCGATGAAGATCCGCTCGAGCGATGCGAAGTGCCATTGCTCCTCCAGCTCGCTCTTCTTGATCTTCAGTTCCAGCTCCAGCAGCCGCAGGGTGTTCTCGGTGCTTATGCGCAGCAGCTCCTTCACGCTCACGAAGCGCGGCTTGTCGTTCTCGATCACCACGGCGTTGGGCGCCAGGCTCACCTCGCAATCGGTGAAAGCGAAGAGCGCGTCGATGGTGTTGTCGGGACTTACGCCCGTAGCGAGATGGATGACGATGGAGGCGTTCTCCGCCGTATTGTCGTCGATGTGGCGCACCTTGATCTTGCCCTTCTCGTTGGCCTTCACGATGCTCTCCATGAGCGAGGTGGTGGTGGTGCCGAAGGGGATCTCGGTGATCTCGAGGGTCTTGCTGTCGAGCTTCTGGATGCGTGCACGGCAACGGACGCGACCGCCGCGCTCACCCTCGTTGTAGTTGCTCACGTCGGCAAGTCCGCCGGTGGGGAAATCGGGGAGCAGCTCGAAGGAGCGCTTGCGCAGCACGGCGATGCTGGCGTCGATGAGCTCGTTGAAGTTGTGCGGGAGCAATTTGCAGCTGAGGCCCACGGCGATGCCCTCGGCGCCCTGCGCGAGCAGCAGCGGGAACTTCACCGGCAGGAATACAGGCTCCTTGTTGCGCCCGTCGTAGCTCAGCTGCCATTCGGTGGTCTTGGGATTGAAGACCACATCGCGCGCGAACTTGCTGAGGCGCGCTTCGATGTATCGGGGCGCAGCGGCGCTGTCGCCCGTGAGCGTGTTGCCCCAGTTCCCCTGGCAATCGATCAGCAGGTCCTTCTGGCCCAGTTGCACCAGCGCATCGCCGATGCTGGCATCGCCGTGCGGGTGGTATTGCATGGCGTGGCCGATGATGTTGGCCACCTTGTTGTAGCGGCCGTCATCCAGATCGTCCATGGCGTGCAGGATGCGTCGCTGCACGGGCTTGAGGCCATCGTACAGCGCAGGCACGGCGCGCTCCAGGATAACGTAGCTGGCGTAGTCAAGGAACCAATCCTTGAACATGCCGCTCACGCTGAAGCCGCCGGCATGGCCGCCTGCCGGGATGTGGCCGTTGCTGTCCTCTGGGCCGATGGTTTGCTCGTTGTCGTTGCTCATGTCGTTCTCACAGGGTTGCGCAGATCACCTCGGGGCGCGCGTTGCTCTGGTTGTTGCGCAGGCTCAGGCGCAGGCACACCGGCGCGCCCACCACGGGATTGATCTTCAGATACTCGAAACGGTTGCTGTTGGGCGGCTGCGGATCGATCACATCAGCAATGCCGGTCGCGGTTTCCTCCACCGCCACGGAATAGCTGGCGCTGGAGGGGAGCAGTTCACTCTTCACATGGAAGCCGATGACCTGGTACTGCACCACGCCACCGGGGATCGAAACGTTGCGCGTGAAGGTGGTGTCGTAGACGAAGACCTCCGGTCCGTTGTAGTCGGGATCGAAGGGATTGCTGGTGAGCGACGCGGGATCGAGCTCGCCCTTGCCGCAGGCGCTGGCCAGCAGTGCCAGCGCACTGATCGCAAGGATCTTGTTCATCGCAGCGGAATGGTCAATCCGGCCATCCATATGCCGTGGCCGTTGGCATCGGGCATCCACACCAGCCCATCGAAGCGCGCCTTCTCTTTATCCTCGAACACGGGCGCTTGGCGCTTGGAGCGCACCTTGGCCACGTACCACCATGCCGCACTGGCCGCTACGAAGGCACTACCGCTCACATAGGACATGGTGCGTGCTTGGCGCAGCTTCTTGTTGGCATCGGGAATCCTATCGCCCTTCAGCTCCGTAATGCTAGCAGGACTGGTGCTCTCGCCATACGCTTGTTCCAGCGCGTCGATATCGCGCTGCGCATCAACCGCCTTCCACGTACTCACGCCGAACCAGGCTGCGGCGCCCACAGCGAGCACAGGCGTGCCGTAGCGCAGCCAGCGG
>DAORNP010000054.1:17578-21535 GCA_035441065.1 Flavobacteriales bacterium
CAAGCGGTGCGGACCTTCCAGCAGGGTGAGCTCGCGGTCGTTCATGCGGTGCTTGCCGTCGAGCACATAGTTGCAGGTGGCGTGCGGCTCGCAGAGCACGCGCAAGGTGCCGGTGCTCTGCGCAAGCGCACAATCGGCTACTGCGGCGAGCAAGACGATGATCGAAAGCCTTATGAGCGCGCTCCTGCTCATGCCTCCTCCTCCACTTCCTCGAGTTTCCTTGCGATCACCTTCACAGGGTCGATGGCCTGTTCCTCGACCAGGTCCTTCTCCACCTTCAGGTTCTCGATGATGAATTCCTGGCGCGCGGGCGTGTTCTTGCCCATGTAGAATTCGAGCAGTTGATGCACGCTGGCGTCCTTGGTGATCATCACCGGCTCCAAGCGGATGTCCTCGCCGATGAAATGCTTGAACTCATCGGGGCTGATCTCGCCGAGGCCCTTGAAGCGCGTGATCTCGTGGCCCTTGCCGAGCTTGAGGATGGCGCGCTGGCGCTCCTCATCGCTGTAGCAGTAAATGGTCTCCTTCTTATTGCGCACGCGGAAGAGCGGCGTCTGCAGGATGTAGAGGTGGTCGTTCTTCACCACTTCGGGGAAGAACTGCAGGAAGAAGGTCATCAGCAGCAGGCGGATGTGCATGCCGTCCACATCGGCATCGGTAGCGATCACAATGCGGTTGTAGCGCAGGCCGTCCATGCCGTCCTCGATGTCGAGCGCGGCCTGGATCAGGTTGAACTCCTCATTCTCGTACACCACCTTCTTGGTGAGGCCGTAGCAGTTGAGCGGCTTTCCCTTCAGGCTGAAGACGGCTTGGGTCTCCACGTTGCGGCTCTTGGTGATGCTGCCGCTGGCACTATCGCCCTCGGTGATGAAGAGCGTGGTGGCCAGCTTGATGGCCTCATCCTTCTTGTTGTCGGTGAGGTGGGCGCGGCAGTCGCGCAATTTGCGGTTGTGCAAACTGGCCTTCTTGGCGCGCTCACGAGCCAGCTTGCGGATGCCAGTGAGTTCCTTGCGCTCGCGCTCGTTCTGCTGGATGCGGTCGAGCAGCACCTGTGCGACCTCGGGATGCTTGTGCAGGTAGTTGTCGAGCTCCTTGCCGATGAAGTCGCCCACGAAGGAGCGCATGCTCTGGCCTCCGGGCTCGATCTCCAGGCTGCCAAGCTTGGTCTTGGTCTGGCTCTCGAATACCGGCTCAATCACCTTCACGGCAACGGCCGCAACGATCCCGGTCCGAACATCACCAGCCTCCCAATCCTTCTTGAAGAAATCCTTCACCGTTTTGGCCACCGCTTCGCGGAAGGCACCTTGGTGCGTGCCGCCTTGCGTGGTGTGCTGGCCGTTCACGAAGCTGTAGTAGTCCTCGCCATAGTGGTTGGCGTGGGTGATGGCCACCTCGATGTCGTCGCCGCGCAGGTGGATGATGGGGTACAGCGGCTCGCCATCCATGCGCTCCTGCAAGAGGTCCTTCAATCCATCCTTGCTCTGGAACTTGTTCCCGTTCCAGAAGATGGTGAGGCCGGTGTTGAGGTAGCAGTAGTTTCGGATGAGCCGTTCGATGTGCTGGTCGCGGAACTGGTAGTGCCGGAACATCTGCTCATCCGGCTCGAACACCACGCGCGTGCCGTTGGGCTCATCGGTCTTCACCGGCTTGTTGTTCTTGCGCAGCACGCCGCGGTCGAATTCCGCGCGCATCAGCTCACCGTCACGCACGCTCTCAATCCGGAAGTAGGCGCTCAGCGCGTTCACGGCCTTGGTGCCCACACCGTTGAGGCCCACGCTCTTCTTGAAGGCCTTGCTGTCGTACTTGGCGCCGGTGTTGATCTTGCTCACCACATCGATCACCTTGCCCAGCGGAACGCCCCGGCCGTAGTCGCGTACGGTCACGCGCGGACCCTCGATCATGATGTCCACCTTCTTGCCGTGGCCCATGACGAATTCGTCGATGCAGTTGTCGAGCACCTCCTTCAGCAGGATGTAGATGCCATCGTCGTAGCTGCTGCCATCGCCCAGCTTACCGATGTACATGCCCGGCCGCAGGCGGATGTGCTCTTTCCAATCCAGGGAGCGGATGTGCTCCTCACCATAACTCGCGTTGCTCATGCACAAGTGCCGCTTCCCAGCATTGGCGCGGGTTCGCGGCGATGGGCCGAAGGTATCCTGCGCCCCCAGCGGCCCGCCGGTGTGGAAAACTCCCGTTATCCACGATCCATGGCGGTTTTCAACAGGCGTTTGCCGCTCCTAGAGGTCCTGCCTTGCGGTGTCATGGGGCACCTGGCCCCCGAGCATGGCGCAATGTTGTCACAGTCAAGTTCTTCAGCCGAGGTACCGTGAGGCGGTGCTACCTTGCTGCATGGCTCGACCAAGCTCAAGGTTGCTCGAAACATGCATGTTCATGGGCCTATCCGCAGCGGCTTGCAGCACTAAAGCGCAAACCATCACCGACGCGGATCGCCTCCTGCAGCGACCGCGCTTCCATCTGAGCGCCGGTGCGGAAGGCGGGTATACAGAGGTCCCGCAGCAAGCCTGCAGCGATTGCGACCGCAGCGCAACGGGATTGAGCATCAATGCTCTGGTGCGGATCAAGCGCAACTGGACTCTAGGTGCTGGTTGGTCGGTTCACGAAGCGGGCCTGGGGCATCTTTCGCAATACGACACCACAGTGTTCATCCCTGCATACCAGATGTGGGGCATTCAGAATGGGTCTTTCGTGCTCGTTTGGGTGCCGGAGCGTTACCAGAAGCGTTTCCACTCGGTGCGCATCGCGCAGCGAACGATGGGCATGGAGATCATGGGAGGTTTGACGCTGCCCGCGAAATGACCTCGTCGCCAGTTCCATTTGACCACCAGTGTGCTCACCGGCCTGCGCCTGCTGCGCCTCACGGAGCAGCACGCGTACAGCATCAACACAGCCGAGGAACCTGTGCAGCTGAACGTTGAAGCGGAGAGCATCGCGCTGCTTTGGACGCTGCATGCGCGCGCCGACCTGCATCTCACGAAGTTCTTCTCATTCTTCATTACAGGCACAGGTGGCGTGCCGCTGATGCATCCCGACCTCGGGAGTGAAGCAAACGAAGGCGACGAACACATGGTGGTTTCAGGCCGACGCCCCCTGCGCCCCGCGTGGCTCCTGGGCGGCATCGCGCTACACCTGTGAAGTCGACAGCCCCGTGGCTCAGGGCAGCTGCTCGGCCCTCGAATTCGTGGGAACGCTGCCACCGATATTGGTGAGGATGGGGTCGCGGTCGTTGCCCTCGCCGGTGTACTTCACCGTGCCATCGAGGTTCACATCCGCGGCGTGATAGCCGGACGCCATGGCCGTGGGAACGCTTCCGCCCACCATGGTAAGGATGGGGTCACGATCATTCTGCTCACCGGTGTAACGCAGCGCGTTGTCGAGCCACACATTGCCCGCCCATAGCACCTGCACGCTGCCGATGGTCTTGCGCGCATCGGTGCCGAAGGTGGCGAATCCGCTCACGGTGAAATTCACCGGGGTGGCGCTGGAGCTGAGCGCGATGCCAATGCCGCTCATCACACCCAAATGATTGCGGTGCCGCACCGCTACCCGATAAGTGCCAGCGTCGGGGCAGAAGCCCATCGGTGAGCTGCCATCGGTGGCCACGATGTCGCCATCGCGCTGCAAGAGCCCGGTGCGTGCTTCGAGCACCGTGTAGGGCGAGCTGTTCTGCCGCAGCTCCACCAGCACCCAATCGACGATGGCATTGGCACCGTTGATGGCCAGCAGGCCCGGTGAGAACATGGTTGGCCCGGTGACATTGTGCCCCGCTGCGGTGTACGGCTCGGTGAGCGGCAACAAGTTCAGCTTGCGCAGGCTATCGGCCATGAGGCCATTGGCTGTCTTGTAGGGGCCTTCGAGGAAGACCTTGGCCGCCACCACCGAGCGCGGAATCACTTCGCAAGGGGCCCGCAAGGTGGTGAACGTGTGGGTCTGGGTCCA
>DAORNP010000055.1:0-21253 GCA_035441065.1 Flavobacteriales bacterium
CACGGACGTGTAGGTGTTGAAGATCCCGAACGCGTCGAGCACGGGTGCGAGGTCGGGGTTCTCGGCCTTGTACTGGATGACGCCGTTGGGGTCGGAGGACACCTGGGGCACGAGCGATCCGGGGATCGCCGCGATCGCCAGGAGCAGCAGCAGGAAGAGCGCCGTGCCGATCATGATGATGAGCACGAAGCTGGCCACGAAGAGCAGCGCCGGGTTGAAGAGCCTGGTATTACGGCCGATCTCGAGGCGCGAGAGCTCGATGAAAACGAAGAGGGCGAGGAAGACGAGATAGGGCCAGCTGGCATCCTGGGCCCATGGCGTTAGCCCGAATGGGCGGCCAATGAGCAGGAAGAGCGCGGTGATGAACCAGAGCACTTCGGCCTTGCGCAACCGGAAGCCGCGCAAGGAGTTGCGGAGCAAGCTGCCCAACATCACAAAGGCCGCTGCGCCCACCAGGCCGAAGCTCAATTGCTCCATGCGCTGATTCATGCTGATGTCGCTCCGGTAGCCGAACTCGAGCAGCAGCAGGAAGATGGTTAGGATGATGACCGTGACCCTGGCGAGGCCCACCACTTCCTTACGGAGTGCGGTGCGTAGGAGCGCTCGTTTCATGGGGCCTGGCGGGATAAGCCGCCGCAATGCCGGGCCAAAACTACGCGCCTGTGCAATGGCAAGGCCCGCTATCTGGCCGGAAGGCGGTACGCGATCACCGCCGGGCCATCTGAACCGACCAGCTCGCGTGCGCCATCGAGGTTCAGATCACCAAGCGCCCATCGCTGGGCCATGCCTGCTGGAGCCCTCTGGGCGCTCGTTGCGTAATGCCTCGCGAGGCCCGTGGCCGCATCGCGCTCGGCGAGGGCCAGCACGCCGCCTGTGGCGATGGCCGTGTTGGCGCGCGCAGGCGCAGCGCCCCCCTCTACCGTCAGATCAGGCCAGCCATCCCCATTCAGGTCGGTTCCTGGAAGTTCCTCAGCGCCCGCCCCATCCAACCGCACGGCGTGTATCATCAGGTCCTGATCGATCCAGATCACGCGCGTGGCCTTCACTTGCTGGCCCGGTTCAACAGCGAGCACGGCCTTCACGGACGGCATGCGCACCGCGACCGCCTCCCGCGCATTGCCCTTGCGGTCGAACAAGCGCACGGCACCCTCGGCATCAACGGTCATCAGGTGGTCCTTGCCAGCGATGCGCAGATGGCGCACGGCGTCCACGGCCCGTGCCTCCAAGCGGGGGGTCGTCCAACCCTGAACGGAGGCCCAATCAAGGTCGATGTTGAGCAAGCGCCCATCAGCAACGGGAACAAGCACACGGTACTCATGCGTGCCTTCATAGTCGAACACGGCAAGCGGTGCAGTGGCCTCACTCGGCAACGCGAGGGGCACGCCCACATCCTTGCCATTGCGGTCGATCAGGTGCAGCTGCTTCGCAGTGCCCATGAGCAATTGCAGTTTGCCATTCTTGAAGCGATCAACCTGTCGAACCGTGCCCAGCAAGCGGCCATCGAGCTGACGCGACCAGAGCAACTTGCCCGTCGCACTGATCAAGTGGATGCGGTGCGCTGTATCCTGCACGAGCACTTCCCAGGTGTTGCTCACGTGGTTGCGCACCAGATCGGGCATGCGCTGCACGGGCGCTCCCACCGCGCACTGCCAGAGCACGTCGCTGCCGGTTGATCCGCTGGCTGCATTGCCGATCGACTGTGCATGCTGGATCCCGATGGCCACATGCACCATGCCTCCGGGCGCTGGTGAGAGCTGCAGCGATGCCGCGCTGATGCCGTTCAGGACCGGCAACCATGCATTGAAGCCGTCAGTCCGTGAGGCATTCAATCCGTTGCGGAAAAGCTCGCCTCCACGCACTGGATCGCACCACCAGGTGAATGCGGCTTCATCGCCCATGCCTTTGAACCAAGCGCGCGCTGCGGGCTGCTCGGCAAGGCTGCCGCCATCGAGCCATACGTCGATGGAGGAACGAAGCGCGGCAGGGTCATCGCTCATCACCACGTGCCGCCCGAGCATGGTCCACCAGGCTTGCTGCGGCAAGATGGTGGCTCGGCCCAGGAGCAACTCGTATGGTGTGGCCACCAGCATACGCGTGATGCGCGATCCACGGTGATGCAGCGTATCGCACACGGCATCGGCGCAGGGCGCGTTCAACTCCTCGGCTGCGCGCTCAGGATCGGCGGCTTCAGCCACGAACCATCGCCGTCCATCGGCCGATCCACGTGACACGCCAATCGTTCCGCGCATCCATTCGGCCACAGCTTCTGTGGCGCGCGTGCGCTCATCCAAGTTACCCCGGGCTTGCATGGCACTCTCCGAGCTGCCCACGTTGTGCAATTCAAATTGCACGGCATCGGCGGGGATCAATCGCGCGATGTTCCATGCGCCTGCGCCCTGAGCGTGCATGCTCCCGACCCACGCATCGTTGCCTTCGGGCACCAGCAGACCATTCAAGAGCAACGCATCGGGCTTGTTGCCGAGATCAAGGGCCAGCCATCCGCGCGGCAATGCCAATCGATCGATGCGCTCGGGTTCCCAGATGCCGCTCAATATGGATCCGGCGCGTGCGGTGTTCACCAGCACATGCGCCTCGGTGGCCTGCCCCAACGTGGCGCGCGCCTTCGTGAATAGCGGATCAGCGGTGATCGGCGTTCCGCGATCGAGCTGCACGAGTGCTTCATCAATCGCTGTTGCTGAAGGCGATGCCATCCAGATGCCCTTCCGCAGGCACGCATGCAATACGCCTCCGCTGCTGTCCGGGTCGCATGCAACGATCCGTCCTTCATGGAACGCAGACATGGCTCCAGCATCAACGCCGAGCAGCGCACCGACCTTCTCAGCAGGTGCTCCTTCGCTCGATCCCAAGAAGAGCGGATCGGCAACCGAACTGCCCGCGCGCAGCAGGGCGATGATCACCGTGGGTTTGCCGACAAGCTGCTTCAGTGCTGCATCGTTCTCGAAAGCGCGGGCGGCTTGCGCTATGCGTTGGGCCAAGCCCCGCGGAGCAGGCTTCGCTTCCCAAGCACGCCAGAGCAAGGAGGTATGCGCGAAACGGTCCCAGGTGGCCATGGCATCCGGCACCTCGATGATCACAGCGGCTTCCGTGGGCACGGCGCGCCACGGATCGGTGCCCGCGATGCGCTGCGGGTTCCATTGCAGCAGCACATAGCCCACGCCGCTCGCCACAGCGAGGAGAAGCACAACCAGGAGAACGCGGCGCATAGCGAACGGCAAAGGTGTTCGTGCGCGCGTGCGAGGCTCAGATGTGCGCCACGCGCTTGCGCACAGCGCTGTGTGGATGGAAGCTATCCGAAGAGGGTGAGCTGGTCCTTCAGCAGCCGGAACGAGCGCCTGTGATGAAGCGTGGGGCCGAGGCGCTCAATGGCAGCGCGGTGATCCAGCGTGGGATAGCCCTTGTTGACGGCCCAGCCGTAGTCGGGATGCGCCTCATGCAGTGCGCGCATCAGCTCATCGCGGTGCGTCTTGGCAAGCACGCTGGCGGCCGCGATGCTGCGGAATCGACCATCGCCCCTGATCTGGCAACTGTGCGCGATGCCGGGATACACGGTGAAGCGATTGCCATCGATCAAGAGGTGCTCGGGCCGTTGCTTCAAAGCATCGATGGCGCGGTGCATGGCGAGGAAGGAGGCCTTCAGGATGTTGATGGCATCGATCTCCGCAGGCTCAACAGCGGCCACGGCCCAGGCCAATGCGCGTTCTTCGATCAGCGGCCGCAATTCCTCGCGGGCGGATTCGCTCAGCTTCTTGCTGTCGTCCAAGCCCGGCAGGCGAACACGCGTCGGCAGGATCACGGCTGCGGCAACAACGGGCCCCGCGAGGCAGCCGCGACCAGCCTCATCGCAACCGGCTTCGGTGCGGCCTTGCTCGAGGTATGCTGCCAGCGCCATCGGGTCAATGCTTGGCATTCATCATAAGCCCCGCATCCCGGCACATGCGCTCGAAGCTGGCCCAGAGATCCGTGGCGGCCTTGTCCCAGGTATAGCGCTGCGATCGTTTCAAGCCCGCCTTCCGGAGCTGTTCGCAAAGCTCTGGATCGCTCCACACCTCATAGAGCGCACGACTGATGTCGGCCACGCTGAAGGGATCGCAATAGTGCGCGGCATCGCCAGCGATCTCGGGCAGGCATGTCGCTTCGGCTGCCACCACTGGCACTCCGCAGCGCATGGCTTCGGCAACCGGAATGCCGAAGCCCTCGAAATAACTGGTGAAGGCCAAGGCATGCGCGCCTCCCAGTGCCTTGTGCAGATCGGCTTGCGCCAACCGGCCGGTGAAGTGCACGCGGTCCCGGTGCTTGACTTGCTTCCACGCTTGCTCCATGCGTTCATCCCACCACATGCGCTCGCCCACGATCAGCAGGCGCAGATCGGAAGGATGCTGCTGAAGCAACTGGTCGAAGGCCAGGAGCAGGCGGGCGATGTTCTTGCGCGGATTCAAGCTGCCCACGCAGGTCAAGTATGGATGGCCTTGCGTGAAACGAGCGCACGCCGCGGCCTTCTCCTCCTCGCTCAGCGGGCGGAATACATCGCCCACACCGTTGTACACCACATCGATGCGGCCCTCATTCACATCGTAGCGCTTCGCGATGTCGCGGCCGCTGAATTCACTCACGGTGGCGATTCGGGCCGCATGGTGCGCGAAACGCGGGAAGTAGCTCCGGTAGTAGTTGCGGTAAGCGCGCGGCAGATCCTCGGGATAATGCTCGAAGTTGAGGTCGTGGATGACCGCAAGCGAAGGGATGCTGCTGCGCAATGGCAGGAAACCATCGGGACTGATGAAGGCATCGGCCTTGAGCGCCTTCAGTTTGCGGGGCAACAGCCAATCGAACCAGAGGCGATAGAGCAACGGGTGGCGCGTGGGCGGGCCCATCACCACAGGAGTCACGTTCGGCGCATAGATGAAGCGCGCATCGTGCTTGCGGTCGAAGAAGAAGAGGAACTCGTGCTCGGGATGCGCCGCCACGATGCGCCGCATGGTCTCATGCGTGAACCAGCCGATGCCCTCGAGCTTGTTGGGCAGCAATAGGCGGGTGTTGACGGCGATGCGCATGCGCGGCAAAGGTGGCGAGCGCATGCGAACGAAAAGGGCCCACGATCACCCCCTCACCTCCGCTCCCGCCTCTTTCTCCAGCGCTGCGCGTATGCGGCCCATCGCCTTGTCCACCTGCTCGTCGGTGAGGGTCTTCTCCTCATCGCGCAGGATGAAGCTGAGCGCGTAGCTCTTGCGGCCTGCGGGCAGCTTGTCGCCTTGGTACACATCGAAGAGGCCCACCTCGCGCAGCAATTTGCGTTCGGCTTGCGTGGCGATGCGGCGCAGCTCCTCGAAGCGCGCGGCGTCGGGCACCAAGAGGCTCAAGTCGCGGCGCACGGTGGGGAAGCGCGGCACCTCGGCATAGGTGATGGTGGCCGCGCGACAGGCATCGAGCAGGGCTTCCTCGTTCAGCTCGGCATAGAAGACCGGCTGATTCAGATCCGCGTTCTTCAATTCCTTCTGCTTCACCTGGCCGAGCACGCCGATCAGCCGCTTCTGCACGCGCAGCTCGGCGCAGGCATCGAGCAACGGATGCTCGGCATCGGACCATTGGCCGCGAAGACCGAGGCGCGCGAGCAGTGCCTCTGCTTCTTCTTGCGCATCGGCGCGTTCGCTCGCGCGATCATCGCTGCGCCAGTTGTCGTTCCAGCGGCGGCCCGTGATGGCCATTGACAGCGTCTCGGCTTCGCGCGCGCCTTCGCCCTGTGCCACGTAAACGCGCCCGCGCTCGAAGAAGCGCAGGTCGCGCTGCTGGCGGTTCACGTTGTGCGCAACGGCATGCAGCGCGCCGAAGAGCATCGTGGGCCGCAGCGCATCCAGCTCGGTGCTGAGCGGATTGCTGAGGCGCACGAGCTGCGACACGTCCGCAACGCCGCTGGCAGCGCTGCGTTGCTGGCTCACCAGAGACGGTGTCATGATCTCGCGGAAGCCGCGCGCGGCGAGATGCGCACCGGTATCGCGGCGCAGCGATTCCAAGGTGAGCGCCTCGTGCAGCACGGGTGGCGCCATCAGCCGCGCGGGCAAAGGCACGCGATCGAAGCCGTGGATGCGCAGGATCTCCTCGATCAGATCGGCGGGGCGGCGCACATCGGCGCGATTGCCGGGCACTTGCACGGTGATGGATTGCGCGTTGCGGTCCATCACGCGGAAGTCGAACAGTTCGAGCGCGCGCGCGATGTCATCCGGCGCGATAGCGATGCCGGTGAGCCGCTCCACTTCGGCGAAGCGCAGCTTCACTTCGGCCTTGCTGCGCCTGCCGTGATCGATGTCGGTGATGGCCGATGCGATCCGCGCACCGGCCACTTCCTTCAGCAGCAGTGCTGCACGGCGCAAGGCATACTCGGTGATCTCGGGGTCGGCGCCGCGCTCGAAGCGGAAGGAGGCGTCGGTATTCAGGCCATGACGGCGCGCGGTGCGGCGAACGTGCGCGGGATCGAAGCAGGCGCTCTCGAGGAAGACCGTGGTGGTGGCATCGCCCACGCCACTGGTTAAGCCGCCGAAGACACCGGCGATGCACGCGGGCTTCTCGGCATCAGCGATCACCAGGTCCTCCGCATCGAGTTTGCGCTCCTTGCCATCGAGCGTCGTGAAGGCTTCGCCCGGCGCGGCTTTGCGCACAACGATGCGCTGCCCGGCGAGACGGTCAGCATCGAAAGCATGCAACGGCTGACCGAGTTCGTGCTGCATGTAGTTGGTGACATCAACCACGTTGTTGATCGGCTTCAGGCCGATGGCGAGCAAGCGGTCCTGCAACCATTTCGGCGAGGGCGCCACTTTCACCTGCGTGAGCGTGACACCGCAGTAGCGCGGGCAGGCCAGCGCATCCTTCACTTCAATCGGTGTTCCGCGCGCGTCATCGTCCTGTGCGTAGGCCGAGACGTCGGGCAGCCTCAGCTCCAGTTGCTTTCCCTCGCGGTAATTGATCGCCGCGATGAGGTCGCGCGCCACGCCCACATGCCCCATGGCGTCGGTGCGATTGGGCGTAAGGCCGATCTCGAGCACATGATCGCTCACCAGGCCGAGTTGCTGCGCGGCGGGCGTGCCTGGCACTGCGGAAGGAGCAAGGATGAGTATGCCTTCGTGGCTCTGGCCCAGCCCTAGCTCATCCTCCGCGCAGATCATGCCGTGGCTCTCCTGCCCGCGGATCTTGCTCTTCTTGATGACGAGGCTTCCGCCATCGCTCATGTTCAGAGTCGCTCCCACAGTGGCCACGAGCACCTTCTGCCCTGCCGCCACGTTGGGCGCGCCGCAAACGATGCGCAATGGTTCGCCCTGCCCCACATCGACCACGGTGAGGCTGAGGCGATCAGCATCGGGATGCTTGGCGCATTCGAGCACGTGGCCCACGACGACGCCTGCGAGCATGCCTTTCACCGGCTCATGCGGCTCCACGCTCTCCACTTCCAGGCCGGTGCTGGTGAGGATGGCTGCCGCTTGCTGCGGCGTGAGGTCCGTATCGACGTACTGGCGTAACCAGTTCCAGGAGATGCGCATGGCGTGATTGAAGGTCGGCGAAGATACCTGCCGGTACATTCGCGGTCGTGAAGTACATCGTGCTGGCCATCCCCTTCTTCTTCGTGCTCATGGCCATCGAGCTCGCCTGGAGCGCCTGGGCGCACAGGAAGGTGTACCGCTTCAACGATTTCGTAGCGAACCTGGGCTGCGGCATCGGATCGCAGGTGGTTAGCGCATTCAGCAAGACGGGCATCTTCACCATCTACCTCCTGGCCTACGAGCATGGGCGGCTCTTCACGCTGCCCAGCACGCCGTTCACCTGGCTGGTGGCCTTCCTGCTGATGGACCTCATGTACTACTGGTTCCATCGCCTCAGCCACGAGATCAACTTCCTCTGGGCCGCGCACATCGTTCACCACCAGAGCGAGGAGTACAACCTGAGCGTGGCCCTGCGCCAGAGCTGGTGGCAAGGGCTCTTCAGCTTCTGGTTCTATGTGCCCGTGGCGCTCATCGGCGTGCATCCGGCAGTGATCGTGTCCGTGGCCGCGATCAACACGCTCTACCAGTTCTGGATCCACACCAAGGCCATCGATCGCATGGGGCCCTTCGAGTGGCTCTTCAACACGCCCAGCCATCACCGCGTGCATCACGGCAGCGATCCGAAGTACATCGACCGCAATCACGCGGGCACGCTCATCATCTGGGACAAGCTCTTCGGCACATTCCAGCGCGAGGAGGAAGAGCCCATCTACGGCATCACCACGCCTTTGGCGAGCTGGGACCCGCTCACCGCCAACTTCCACTATTGGGGCGAGCTCTTCCGTTTGGCGCAGCAATGCCGCAATTGGCGCGACAAGCTCCGCGTGTTCATGAAACCGCCGGGCTGGCGTCCGGAATACCTCGGCGGCTTCGATGGCCCAAAGGCGAAGGACCGCGCCGAATACCGCAAGTACGACACGCGTACAGCCGGTGCGGTGCAAGGCTACATCGCTGTGCAATTCGTGCTCCTGCTCGCCATCACCACGATCTTCTTGTTCAAGCAAGAGCGACTCGGCCCCAGCGGCCAATGGCTCACCGCAGGCTTGATCGGCTGGTGGGTCATGAACCTGGGCGTGCTGCACGAAGCGCGGCGCTGGGCCCTTTGGAGCGAGCTGGGGCGCATCGTGCTCACCGGCATGGCCGTCGCGGTGGTGCTGCCTATCGCAACGGCACCATGGAGCTCGACCATCGCGGCAATGATCACCGTGCTATCCCTTGCGCATGCTTCATTCTTGATCCGAAGGCCATCATTGGCCATCTGATGCGTGTTCTGCCTTCGCGAGCTTGGTAGCGTCAGGCGAGCCGGTCCCGATAGCGCCCGGCATCTACCTTTCGTGTCCTACCCATCTGCCATGACACGCGCCTTGCTCCTGTTCGCGGCCTTGACGCCCTCGATCCTCCTCGCGCAATTCAGCAACATCACCATTACCGATGCCGCTGCGCTGCAAGCCATGAAGGGCCTGCACGATCCCGCCGCTTATGCAGCCACCAGCGTGATCAATGACCATGCTGACATCATCTGCGCATTGCGCACCGAGGTGAATGCCGATTCGCTGCGCGCGCACCTCGAGCGCATCGTCTCCTTCGGCACGCGCCACACCTACAGCGATACGCTAAGCGAGACCACCGGCATCGGCGCGGCGCGGCGTTGGGCATTCGCGCGGTTCCAGCAATGGGGCGCACAGCACGAAGGGCGATTGATCCCGGCCTACCTGCGCTTCAATTACACCAACGAGCCGCTCAACTGCGGCAGCGGACAGGATTGGCGCAATGTGATCGCCGTGCTTCCCGGATCGAGCACCGCCAACCACCGCGTGGTCATCATCGAGGCGCACCTCGATAGCCGCTGCGCCGACAACTGCGATCCGGATTGCTCGGCCGAAGGCGCTGAGGACAATGGCAGCGGCAGCGCATTGGTGATGGAGCTTGCGCGCGTGATGAGCCGCTACACCTTCAAGCACACGCTGGTGTTCATGCTCACCACCGGAGAGGAGCACGGACTGTTGGGCGCAAGGGCCATGGCGCAATTCTGCCTGCAGCAAGGCATCGCGATCAAGGGCGTGCTCAACAACGACATCGTGGGCGGCGTGCTCTGTGGCGAAACCGCATCGCCTCCCGGCTGCGGCATCGTGGCCGATGTGGACAGCCTGCAATTGCGCATCTTCTCGCACAACGCAGCACGCGGCCTGGCGCGCATGATACGCCTGAGCTACGATGAGAAGCTCGCGGCGGCGGTGCCTGTGCCCATGCTCGTGAGCGTGCTGGATCGCGAGGACCGCCTCGGACGCGGAAGCGACCACATCCCCTTCAGGCAGTTGGGCTGGCCGAGCATCCGCTTCACCGCGGCCAACGAGCATGGCGATGGCGATCCATCGCAAGAGGGCTACGAGGACCGCCAGCATACCGGCGATGATGTACTCGGGCTCGACCTCGACGGCGATGGCTCGCTCGATACGCTCTTCGTCGATTTCAACTACCTGGCGCGCAATGCGGTGATCAACGGCATGTCGGCAACCCTCCTCGCGCACGGGCCCGAGCGGCCCACCTTCAGTCTGTTGGATCAGCCGACTGGTCTGCGCGCGCAGATCACCGGCGCTCCGGAGCATGTGGCCTTCCGCATCGGCGTGCGCGGAACGCAAAGTCCCGCACAACTCGACGCGATCTACCGCACCACCGAGACGAGCTTCCTCATACCCAACCTGCAATCGCCGGGCGTGTACTATGTGAGCGTCGCGGGAATCGATGCGCAAGGCATCACCAGCATCTTCAGCGCGGAGTACGTGGGCACCAACGATGCCGCCACGCCGCAAGCGCCGGTTGACGATCTGCCCTATGGATTGAGCTGCATGCCCATCGGGATCGGAGACCTGAAAGGCGAATCACATCTGCTTACCGCTGCTCCGAATCCGTTCAGCGGCTCCGTGGAGCTGCTGTGGAACGGTGCGTCGTTGAAGGCTTGCGAGCTGCTCATCCACGACATGCGCGGTCGGCTCGTGCATCGCGCAGCACTCGGCACCTTGGGCTCCGGTGAGCGCACCACCTATCGTCATGCGGCGGGCGCAGGCATCTTTCGCAGCACGCTTCTCTCTGCAGGCGTGCCCGTTGGCGCCTTACGCATCATCGCACTGGACTAGCCGCGCGGCCCTGCGCGCGCTCCGCATAGAAGCCGCCGCGCGATGCGATGCGCGCGAAGGCCTCGCGGGCAGCATCGGTCTCGCCGAGCTTCTCCAAGGTGAGCGCATGGTACCATTCCGCTTCCTCGTCGAACACATCCACCGGATGAACCGCGGCGCGATGCAGCAGCTGGCGCGCACGCTGATGCAGGCCCAGGTTGTGCGCGCACAGCCCAGCATAGAACAAGGCGTTCACATCTTCGGGGTACTGACTCAGCACGAAGCGCATGTCGTCCATGCAGCCCTTATGGTCATTTGCCGCGAAGCGCGCGATGGCCTCCTCCATGAAGCCGAGGTAACGCATCATCACTGTTTCGCCCGTGGCAAGCTGCTGCGTGGGCGCGTCGGAGAAGCGCGCTGCAACGCCTGCATCGGCCAATGCCAGCACGGGGTCGGCCGTGTACAGCTCCTGCGGATGCACCAGTTTCAGGTCGTGGATGAAGACGAGCTGCCGCGAAGCCTTCTTCTTGCGTTCGATGCGCGGCACAGCTGCCTCAGCATGGCGGTCGATGGGAATGGCGCGCGGAGAGATCGGCTCGATGCCTGCGTCACGGTCCACCCGTTCAACAACGATGGCGCCGCGCTCAACGGCCACAGCTTGCGCATGCAGCGCCAAAGGCTCGTGCCCGATCAGCAGCGATTCCGGCTGCTCCTGCGCGGCAGTGATCTCATCGCTGTTCATCGGCGGCATGGCTTCGGGTGCGATCAGCTCAGTCGCGCTCACCGTTGGTTCCACCCGCTCATCATCCGGACTGAGCACGGCCCAGGCACCAAGCCCAAGCGCCACAACCAGCGTACCGATCGCCCAGCCGTTCATCAAGCCCGTGTTCTGCGGACGCATGCCATCGAGCCTCTTCAAGCCTGCTTGTGCGCCAGGCATGCGAAGGCCCTCGGCGGCATCGCGCGCGAGCGCATCGGCCTCAAGCGCATGCTCCACCTCGTGCATGCGTTCGGGTGATAGGCGGCCATCGGCATAGGCCTGCAGGTCGTCGCGCGTGAGGGTGCGGCGCGGAGCGAAGGGATGCTCGTCAGCTGTTCTGTTCGGCATGGCTGAGCAGTTGGATTCGGAGGTTGCGTCGCCCGTTCTGGAGATGGCTGCGCACCTGTTCGATGGTGAGGCCCGTGAGGGCAGATGTTTCCTGATAGCTGCGGCGCTCCAGGTGGAAATGCGTGATGCATTGGCGCTGCGCATCGTTCAATCGCGCAATGGCTGCTTCGAGCTGCTGCAAGGTGGCCTCTTGGAGCAAGCGGTCCTCTGCTTCCTCTGTTATCAGGTCGATGGCATGGGCATCGTCAATGCGCGTACGGCGCGAATCCCCACGCAGGGCGAGCAGGCATCGGTTGCGCATGACCGTATGCACCCATGGGCGAAAGCGCTCGACATTATGCTTGCGCAGCAGGTCTGGAAGCGCGGCGAAGAGCTCCACCACGTGGTCTTTGGCGCGATCAGGATCCTTCAGGTACTTCATGCCCACGCCGTAGAGCAGGTGCGCGTAGCGGTCCCACAGGGCTGCCAACGCAGCATGGTGCCCACCCGCAAGGGCGAGCACCAGCTCTTCATCGGTGCCTTGTGTGACGGCTTTGCGGCGCAACAGCATCGGGGTTCAGTCCAAGGTATCCTCTTCTTCCGCGGCGCGGTTCCCGGCCATCATGCGGGCATGCTGGAGCATCTCGGCATAGCTCTTCGTCTCGATCACCACTACGCCGCCAGTGACATCGCCGTAGCGTGCGGGCAGCCCACCGGTATAAACGCTCACGCTGCTGATGGCCGATGGCGGGATGCGCGGCACGGTGCCGCTGATCTTGATGCCATCGAGGAAGGTTGCCATGTTCTCGGTGCGCGAGCCGCGGAAGTAAAGGCCATCGCCGTTGGGTGAAGGGGTCACGCCGGCGAAGGTCTTGCCCAGGAATTGAATGGGATTGCGGATGTTGGGGTCCTTGGCGATTTCCTCGCTGAGCAACGTCATGCGGCTGGGGTCATCGATCTCGATTCTTGGCCGACGATAAACAACCACCTCGGCGCCCTCCAGCTCGAAAGGCTTCATGCGCACGTCGCGGATGTACGTGGCCCGGTCGGGCACTACCGCTTCTCCTGGGAGCTCGATGGTCTGCCGCCCGCTGAATGAGATGGTGATGGCATAGCGCCCGGGGCTAAGCGGCTTCAGGACGAAGCGGCCGTCGAGGTCGGTGGTGGTGCCGAAGAGCTCGCCATTCACCTTGGTGTACACGTTGGCCGAAGGCAGCGGCGCGCCATCGGTGTCGAAGACGCGCCCGCGGACCTCACCGAGGTTCTGGGCGCTGAGGGTGCTTGCGAGCGCCATGGCGCCAAACAAGTGGAGGAAGCAGGAGGTGCGCATCGTGAAGAGGTTTTGACCTTAGGATGCACGGGGGGCCTGGATCGCATACGGCAGCTGTGCGGTCTCGCCCTAGCCCAGCCCCATCCGCTCGGCCCGCTCGGTGATCAGCGCGCGGTAGCGCTCCTTCATCTCGTCCGGGATGAAACCCACGCCGATGAATTCCATCCACTTGGGCAGGGCCTTCTTCATGCGGTTGAAGAGGTTGAGGATGGCGCGTTCGTTCAGCCCAGCTGCGCGCATGGCGGTCTCGAAGTCGGTGCGGGCAATGCGGCTTTTGCGGCCGTTGAGGGTGAGGGCGAGCTCTTCGCTGTCCTCCAGCACCAACGCCGTCGGTACATGGTCATAGGCGGGTGCCGGGCGATAGCGCCCCTCCTTGTCGCTCAGCAATGAGAAGTTCTTCAAATGCATGTCTGCATTGCCGGTGAGGAATGCGAAGAGCACTTGCTCATAGAACTCGAGCACCGAAAGAATCGGCTCTTGAGCATGCTGCTGCAGCGCCTTCGCGATCTGCTCGTACGAGCCGCGGTACTTGTGCTCGGTGATCCGCTCGGTGACCTGCGCCATGTCCTCCATGTGGAGTTTGCTATGACGTGTTGAGCCCGGCCGACCTTGGCGATCCACCCGTCGAGTGATGTACACCAACTTGTTGTCTTGCAGCCGCAGCAGCGCATGAGGCACCGTGCGGATAGCGGCCAACTCCGCGAGGTGCATGGTCGGGTCCTCCAGTTCCGGAAGATTCGGATAGAGCGATGTCGGCGGCTTCAGGATGTGGCTTCCCCAGACACCCATGATCGTGAAGCGCTCGTGTGTTGCATCCATCTGCTCCACGCCGATGGACATCTTCGCCTGCACGCCCGTTACCGTGGTGCTGCGTTTCACCGCATCCTCGGCCAAGCGGAGAAGATCGTCTTCCGTGTAGGGCAACAGCGGTGGCGTTGCGGAACCGAACACCTTGCGCGCGCACGTCGGGTGGAAGCCGGAAGGTTCGCCCGCAAGCGGTTGATAGCAACCGAGGCAACGATCAGCGCTCATCGGTCGGTTCGATGAAGGGTTCGATGCTCACCGCCCCGATCGGGTCCGCACAGCACACGAGCAAAAGGCCCATGCGGTCGCGCTCCTTCAATTTCCAATTGCGCTCGGCTATGGACAGCACCCAGCCTTCGGGAATCAGCCCATCGAAGAAGGGATGCAGGATGGGGCTTTCGTACGGTTCGACACGCAGCGGAAGGGTAACGCTCACCGCCGCTGCTTTCTCCCGCTTCAAGTACTCGGGGCGATAAGTGAAGCGGTACGTGCGTTCATCCTCCAGGATTTCGCCTGCCCACACGCCATGCATCAGCACCTTGGCGCGCCTCATGGCTGGGGTGGTTGTGCGTGATCGTTGCTCAAGGGGCCGGGCACCAATTGATGCCCGAACAGGTGCAATACATCGTTCACCTTATCCATGCGCAAGGTGGCTTTGCCGCCTTCCAATTCGCGGATGAAGCGCAGACCCACACCAGCTTTCGCCGCCAACTCCTGCTGGGTGAGCTTGAGCGACTTGCGCCGTGAAGCGACGAATTTGCCCAACGGTTCAGCAATCATATTATACCCTTTAGGGTGCGAAATGTAGTGTATACTTAACTTCAGAACTCAAATACTCACCCTTTCGGGTACATTGTATGCTACTATTATACCCTTTTGGGTATCTTCAACGCACTAACCAGTACTTCAATACCCTTTAGGGTGCAGTACTAAGATGCTTCGAGGGCCAAGGGCTCGACGCTAGCTTCGCCCCGCTCCCGAACCCGATGCCCCGAATATGCGGCACCGGGTTTCGGGCGTTTCGGCGTCCATGATCTTGACCTCCCTCCCCGAACTACTCACCCTCTACCGCAACGACCCTCGTGTTGCGCGCATCGCTGATGGCTTGCAACCTGCGAACGCGCGTGTGCAGATCAGCGGCACCATCGGTTCATCACAAGCGCTGATCGCGCATTCGGTGGTGGACCGGATGAAGGGCGTGCATGTGTTCGTACTCACGGACAAGGAAGAAGCGGCGTACTTCATCAACGACCTTGAGGCGTTGAGGGGGAAAGAGAGAGAGGGTGGGAGGGTGCAAGAGGGAGAGAGTGCGAGGGTGAGAGAGCGAAAAGGTGAGGACCTCTACTTCTTCCCCGCACCCTCTCGTTCACCATATGATCCAGATGGGCATCACGACGGTGAGCGTGTTACTCGGACCGAAGTGCTGGAGGTATTGATGCAACGTGCGTCACCCTCGCACCCTCTCACCCTCTCACCCTCTCTCTGCATCGTCACCTACCCCGACGCGCTCGTCCCGCTCGTAGTGGCCAAAGAAGTGATGCAGAAGAACACCCTCGCGATCAAACGCAACGAGGAGCTGCCGATCGACACGCTGCAGGAGTGGCTGGAAGAGACCGGCTTCACCCGCGTGGAGTTCGTGTACGAGCCGGGGCAGTTCAGCATTCGGGGCGGTATCGTGGACGTGTTCAGCTACGGCAGCGACAAGCCCTACCGCATCGAGCTCTACGGTGACAACGTGGAGAGCGTGCGCCGCTTCGATCCGCAGGACCAATTGACCGTGGAACGGTTGGCGGAGGCGGTGATCGTGCCCGATCTTCAGGATGAGGATGCCGCACGCCAACAACTCTTCTTCGCGCAATTGCCGGAGAACGCTACCATCTGGCTGCGCGATCTGCAAGCCATTGGTGATGCGGCCAAGAAGCAATTGAAGCTGCTCAGCGAAACGTACGAACGGCTGCCGGACAAGGACCACCATGCCAAGCCAAGTGAGCTGCTCGCGACGGACGGTGAGTTGATCAAGGGGACGTTGGGGTTCAGGAAGGTCTTTTGGGCTTCAAGCCCCAAGCCTCAAGCCACAAGCTTGGATCCGGACGGGAATAAGCTTGTGGCTAGTGGCTTGAAGCCTGCGTCTGTGATCGACTTCGCCCACCGCCCCCAACCCACCTTCGCCAAGGAATTCAAAGTCCTCAGCGGCGACCTGCACAACAAGCAGAACGCGGGTTACACCAACCTGATCGCGTGCAACAGCGCGAAGCAGAGCGAGCGCCTCTACTCCATCTTCAACGACATGGAGCACGAGGTGGCGTTCACCCCGTTGGTGCTGGACCTGCACGAGGGCTTCATCGACCCGGAGCTGAAGCTGGCGCTCTACACGGACCACCAGATCTTCGAGCGTTACCACCGCTATCGGCTGAAGGAAGGCTTCCGCAAGAATGCACAGGCGCTCACGCTGAAGGAGCTCACGCAATTGAAGCCCGGCGACCTGGTGGTGCACATCGACCACGGCATCGGGGTGTTCAGCGGACTGGAGACCATCGACGCCGGAGGCAGCATGCAGGAGGCGATCCGCCTGAAGTACCGCGACAACGACATCCTCTACGTGGGCATCCACAGCCTGCACCGTGTAAGCAAGTACAGCGGCGAGGAGAGCGGGAAGGCGCCGAACATCAGCAAACTCGGCAGTCCGGCGTGGAAGAATCTGAAGGAGAAAACGAAGGCGAAGGTGAAGGCCCTGGCCTTCGACCTGATCAAGCTCTACGCGCAACGGAAGAGCAAGCCGGGCTTCGCTTACCAGCCGGACAACTACCTGCAGCACGAACTCGAGGCGAGCTTCATCTACGAGGACACGCCCGACCAGCTGAAGGCCACGCAGGACGTGAAGCGCGACATGGAGAAAGCAACGCCGATGGATCGATTGGTGTGCGGCGATGTGGGCTTCGGGAAGACGGAAGTGGCGATCCGCGCCGCTTTCAAGGCGGTGAGCGACGGCAAGCAGGTGGCCGTGCTCGTGCCCACCACCATCCTCGCCTTGCAGCACTGGAAGAGTTTCTCTGCCCGCATGAAAGGACTGCCAGTGCGCGTGGATTACATCAACCGCTTCCGCTCATCGGCGCAACAGACGCAGATCCTGAAGGACCTGAAGGAAGGGAAGATCGACATCCTCATCGGCACGCACCGGCTCGTGAGCAAGGACGTGGTGTACAAGGACCTCGGCCTATTGATCATTGATGAAGAGCAGAAGTTCGGCGTGAACGTGAAGGACAAGTTGAAGACCCTGCGCGCCACTGTCGATACGCTCACGCTCACCGCCACTCCGATCCCGCGCACGCTGCAATTCAGCTTGATGGGCGCTCGCGACCTGAGCATCATCAGCACGCCGCCGCCGAACCGCTATCCAGTGAGCACCATGCTGCAGCCGTACGACGAGGTGACCATTCGTGGTGCCATCGAATACGAGCTCTCACGCGGCGGCCAGGTCTACTTCCTGCACGACAAGGTGAAGAACATCGAGTTCATCGCCGACATGATCCGCAAGCTGGTGCCCGGTGCGCGCGTAGGCGTAGGCCACGGTCAGCTCGAAGGCCACAAGCTCGAAGAGGTGATGCTCGACTTCATAGAAGGCAACAGCGATGTGCTCGTGTGTACCACCATTGTGGAGAACGGCCTCGACATCCCGAACGCCAACACGATCATCGTGAATGAGGCACAGAACTTCGGCCTCAGTGACCTGCACCAGTTACGCGGCCGCGTAGGTCGGAGCAACAAGAAGGCATACTGCTACCTGCTGGCACCGAGCCCGCATTTGCTGCCCGACCTCAGTCGCAAACGCCTGCAAGCCATCGAGCAGTTCAGCGATCTCGGCAGCGGCATCCACATCGCCATGAAGGACCTCGACATCCGCGGGGCCGGCGACCTGCTCGGTGCGGAACAGAGCGGCTTCATCAACGACATCGGCTTCGAGACCTACCACAAGATCCTGGAAGAAGCCGTGCGCGAGCTAAAGGACCAGCACTTCAAGGACCTCTTCGAGGATGCACAGGAAGGCAGCCACTCCCTCGCCCGCGGATCACGCCGCGACCAAAGCGACGATTGCATCATCGAGACCGACCTCACCATGCTGATCCCCAACAGTTACGTGAGCGAGACCGCCGAACGCCTCGCGCTGTACCGCAAACTCGACGACATCAAGGACGAAGAGGAACTACAGAAGTTCACGGCGGAAGTCACGGACCGTTTCGGCCCCATCCCGCCCCTGGTGAACGAACTGCTCGAAGGCATCCGCCTGCGCTGGCTGGGCCAACGCATGGGCCTGGAGAAGATGGTGCTGAAGAAGGGCACGCTCATCGGCACCTTCATCGCCGACCAGAAGCACCCGTTCTTCGAGGGGGATGGGTTCAACGCGGTGCTTCGCGCGGTTCAAGCGCAACCACGGCGCTTCAAGGTGTATGAGAAGGCGGGGACACTAAGGATCAGTGTGCAGGATGTGAAGAACGTGCACGCGGCGAAGGAGGCAATGGAGGGGGTTGTTGGGGCGAACGTTGCGGCATAAAAACCTGGTCCATACATCGTTCAACCTATGCTTGAACCAGCCGGCATGAAGCTCTACCTGTCTTTGTTGACCTGTGTGCCGCTCTTGCTGAGTCAACGTGATGACCCGCGCCTACCCTCATCCCCACCGGACCTTTGCGAGGCGATCTTGCGCGCACCAGTGATAACGGAACGCCGCTTCGATACGGACTTCGTTGATAAGCCGGCCGATCCAAGCTGGATCCGATTGGATGGAGAAGGATTCCAAGCCCTTCACGACAGGAGAATGACGGACAGTGACACCGCATGGGCAATTGGCAAGATCACGATTCGCGACTCTCGCATCGGACTCCTTGTACTGAACAGCTCGGCAGAGTGCGACCATACGGTGAGGTACTTGACGCTCACCCTCTTCGAAGGATGCTCGAAGCTGCCCCATTGGTTCTCCCTTGTCGAGAACGACGACCATGGCGGCATCTATGAACGAAGCGCCTACCTAACGGTGACCAACGACACACTCGTTGTTTCGATGCATACCGGCGAGTTGGGCGAATGGGGAGTTGACACGGTCTTTACCCGGACGGATCGGATACGACTCGCACCCGTTGTCGACACCATATCGACGGAGACCGGATTCGCGATTCGACGGTGAGGCATACCGGTTCAATTGAACTTGTAGAACTTGCCTAGAAAACGCTAGGCACTTCAAGGTGTATGAGAAGGCGGGGACCTTGCGGATCAGCGTGCAGGATGTGAAGAACCCCGCCAAATGCGCGGGGCAGGCTTTGCTCTAGGCGAAGGAGGCGATGGAGATTATGGCAGGTGTGCCGGTGTGTTGATTCAGGATCACGCGAGGTTGTTGTACGCATATTCACCCCGCCAAGGCCAGATCAGCGCCTATCGAAAAGAAGTTTGCAGCAGAGATCCGTGGCCCCGTAGTGCAAACGAAGCACACCAATGCCGGGCGCTGCGGAGGTGATTAAGCGCAAGCGTTGCGTCCCTACCCCATCCATCGACCAGTCGGTTGTCATTGGCAGCGTCCTCCCCATGGCATCAGTAAGACTGGCCTGCGGAAACTCGGCACCAGGCCCATGAACATCCACAATTAGCTCCGTACCACCGGACGCCAACTGCTCGCAGCGCAATGGTGATGGGCGATCGAGCAGGTCGTAGCCCACCGTGGTACACACTACGCTGGAGGTCCAAGGAAAATCGCTCATGACACATTCCTCACTGCTGACCAGCACATCGCGTTCCCATGGCAAGAGTGGCAAGGGATCCGTTGCTGTTGGAATGAGCGTCAACGCTGTACCGTCAAGCTGAAGATCCGAGCAGGTACCATCCACATCGAAGAGGGTGACCGCGAGATAGGCCGTAGTTCCTCCTGAAAAGAACCTCCAACGACTTGGATCCGCATCCTGCACCAGTGTTCCCTTGACGACGCCATCCACGGTTCCGCTCCAGAGCCGGACCCAGTCGGAAGAGTAGCGCTGGACCCTCGATCGCGTTGGCCCGTACTCGTCCACGACCAGGAAACCACCATCGGGCAGGAGCTGCGCATCGCCCACCACCGAGCATCCGGACCTGGCATATCGGATGGGCGCGCCGGTGCTGTCGGTCAACAGGAGCCCATCCCGTTCCAGCTGCGGATCGCCCCAGATGAACAGGCAGTCCCCATCACTGTTCGCCCGAACGATCGGGACCGCATCATAGGGCATTTCAGGGCCGATGAAGGACCAACGCAGGTCCAAGGTCGTGTCGAGAGCGAGGGCGGCCAAACGACCGGTGCCGCTCCATTCCGCTCCTGCGAGCACCAAGCCCATGCCCGGTACTCCTGTCATTTGTCGGAATGCGTAGAGCTCGTTCGGCAAGGCATTGGTGCGGTACGCGACCAAGTTGCCGACCGTGCTCAACTTGAATATGGTCAACAGGTTGTCGAAGTCGGATCCAGAACCATCAGCATAGGACAGCATGAGATAGAAATGGCCATCGTAATAGACGGCCCTTCCAGCCCACCCATGAACCTCGGCGCCTGGTACCGAACAGGCGAGATGGGAGCTGACCGCGCCAGCGGCATCCATTGATGTGATCATCAGCCGATCACTCCCAAACCTGAAAGAGGCCAGTGCCGAGAGCGTATCATGCACAAACATCGCATCGACAGGCAGATCCAACAGCGGTGCGCGGAACTTGTCGGCCGAGAGCACCGAGCCATCAGCAGCGAGATGGAAACTTGCCACAAGACCTTCAACTGGTTCTCCTATGAATGCGTGGAAACGGAAGACCCTATATCCACCATGTCCGTCCGGAGCAGCAGGGTGTCCGAGCATCGGGCAATCATGCTCGAAGGCGTACTCCCATTCCCAGCGTTCCTGAGCGCAAGCCGGGCTCGTCGCGAAAGAAAAAACAAGAAGAGCGGCGCAAGGAAGCTTGAAGGTTGGCATGGACCGCAATCTACTTGACCTCAACTAGGCGAAGGGACAATTGGTTGCGAAACTCTGCACTGGATATACAGGTCCGGGCAGGCCGAATCACATCCCGGCGTTGAGCGAAGATGAACGCGGCGAAGGAGGCGATGGTGAGCGCGGTGGGACCTGGACTAGTCTTTGGCTCCAGCGCTCTGCGCCCCCTCCAACTCCTCGATCGTCCTCCTCGCCGCCTCCAAGCGCACGCGGTTGTTCTTCGAAACGAGCATGTTGGTGATAAACTTCTCCATGCGGTGGTGCAGCGGGATCAGCAGCCCGGCGATCGCGGCCATGCACAGCAACAACAGCAACGGCGAGTGGTGCGTGAGCTCCCCCAGGAACGGATGCACCAGCAGGTTGATGAACTCGAAGAAGAGCAGCAG
>DAORNP010000056.1:0-7952 GCA_035441065.1 Flavobacteriales bacterium
CCCAGCGCGCGAAGTAGTTCACCGGCTCGAAGCTGGTGCCCGCGAGCGTGTTGACGTTCTCGACTACGAAGTGCGCGTACTTGAAGAAGCCAAGCACGAGCAGGTTGACCGCGACGCTGGTGGCGAGCAGCAATCGCTTGCGGAGCTTGTCGTCGGTATCGGCGCTGGCCCGGCCGAGGAGGAAGTCCATGACGATGCTGAAGCCCAAGAGGCCCACGAAAAGGCCGCTGGTCTTGTAGTAGAAGAAAAGGCTCACGCCGAAGAGCCAGGCACTGCGCCATAATGGGCGCTTATACACGGCGGCGTAGCCCGCGAGCGCGACGAGGAAGAATCCCCAGAAGAAGAAGCGGGTGAAGATGAGCGGCGATTGCTCGTCGTAGAGGAACAGCGATGACCAATCGATGCCGTGCTGCATCAGCGGCTCGTTAGCTTGAGGTGGTTGCCATACGCCTCCATCAATGCGCCGTAGAGCAGGTCGCCGAGCATCTCGTATCCGTTCCTGTTCATATGGACGCGGTCAGCTTTTGCCAATCCCGCCTTCTCCCATGCGCGGATGCTGCCCTCGCCTCCCATCACGCCCCAGGTGTCCCACACGCCAACGCCTTCGCTGGCGCTGAGCCGCAGCATGGCATCGCGCACCGCGCCGGCATTCTTGTTCACGAAACGGCGCTTCACGTAGCTATCGGTATTGGTGGTAAGCAGGATCGCGGCCTTGGGATTGGCGATGCGGATTCGACGGATCAGCTCGCGGTAGTTGGCCTCGTAGCGCGCGCCACTGAAGTCGGGGTCGTGCGCATCGTTGATTCCGATGGAGAGGATCACGAGGTCGGGATGCAGGAGCGCGAGCTCTTCGCTGAAGCGCTGGCAGCGCAGCCAGCTCGAGGTGCTGGCACCATTCACGCCCAACGGGTGCAGCACCACTCCGGGATCGCCCGTTCCCAATTCGATGCCGTAGAGCGTGAACGAGCGTTGCGTCGAATCCGTGCGCTGTATCCGCAAACGCAGCGTATCGCTGTGGCGGTCGTAGATGAACTCGGTGAAGCCCCGCAGCTCATCCACCCGGCGCTCGATGCGCACCGTGCTGTCAGCGCTCCATGCACTCACCTGATAACTGCTGTCGATGCGATGCAGCACCCGCACGCGATCGAAGGAGTAGCCGGGATGGATGTCCTCGCGGAAGCTGATCTTCAGTTCAGTGAGCGTGTCAAGCGTTGTGGCGCTGATGCCGGCCATGCCGAGCGCGGAGTTCTCCGGGGCATTCACGTTGCGCAGCGCCGTCCACTTGCCCGTGAACTCTGGCTTGTACCACCACGGATTATTGCTCTTCGCCATGTTGTAGGGGAAGATGAAGCCCTTCGCCGCACGCATGCCCGGCGACATGCTCTGCAAGCGATGGCGCAATTGCATCGTCCACATGTCGGCCTGTACGTGCGAGCCGCCGATGTGCACCACGCTCACTTGACCTTCGCCTGTGAACACCGCGCGATCGAGCGCTTCGTGCCACGTTGACCACGCGCTGCTATCGCCCTTGAAGACAATGCTATTCGCTGCGGGATTCATGAAGGGCCGCGCATTCACAGCGAAGGGATTGGCCTGGCCTATCGCAAGCGATGAGAACAGCATGGAAGCGATGACGAACGCGTTGCGCATGCTATTGCCCTGATTTGAGATAGATAGCGTACTCATTGATCAAAGCGGTGTAGAAGAGCTCGCCCACTTTCCGCGCGCCCTGCGGACTGAAGTGCGTGTAGTCATCTGCTGCCAACGGCGGATCGGCCTGCACCCAGCTCACCATGCTGTTGCGACCGCCCATGGCCTCGTACATGTCCCAGAAGGCCGCGCCCTGCGCCAGCGCGTTCAGCTTCATCGCGTCGCGCACATCCTCGAGGAAGGGCCGCGTCACGTAGTCCTCGCCGTCCTTGATGCTCATGTCACTGGGACCGATCACGATCACGCTCACGCCGGGGATCTGCTTGCGCAAGCGTGCGATCACACCGCCGAAGAAGCGCCCGTAACGATCCGCCTCTTCCTTGCTCTTGATGTTGGGCAGCGTGTTGCCTCCATACTGGAGGATCAGCAGGCGCGTGTCCAACTCAGCGAACATGCGCGCCAGCAATGCCTGGTCGCCCTTGCTGAACTCATAGCCCGCAGCGCCGCGCGCCGAGATGTTGTCCATGGCCACGCCGGTGCTGCCATCGAGCGCGATGCCGAATACATCGGGGCTGTCCGTGCCTTCCATGGTGATGGTGATGGTGCCCGGTGTGCGCGGGAAGCGCCATTCGCGGGATAGCATGCCCGCATGCGGTTCGATCGTTTCCTCACTCAGTTGGATGCCATCGGCTTCCATGCGCATGATGAACGGCGCGCGCTGCCAGCCATAGAACAGGCGGCATTCGTTCCATGCGCGGGCCTTGTTATAGGCGCGCTTGTCGGGCGATAGTGTGATGGTGGCCGTGCGCCGCACCGAATCGAGTTCCACTGTATCGGGCAGCGCCGGTGTGAAGCGGCAGTAGGCCGATAGCGCGCCGTAGCGGTTGTGCGCGTGCTTCTTCAGGTTGGGGTCCATGGAGCTGAAGCGCTGCCAGTTGGTGCTCAGCTCACGCTTCACGCTGAAGTGCGGCCCAACATCGAGCACGGCGATCAGGCCCGGACCGCTGCCATGGAATTGCGTCTGCAGCTTATTGCGCACGTAAGCCGTGATGCGATCGCCTTCAATCTGCGAATCGCCGTAATGGAGGATCCGCATCGGCTCATTGCCCGCGTAAGCGGATTGCAGCGACTTGAAGAAGGGATGCAACACGCTCGCGCCATTCTCCGGGAAGTGGAAGCGGATCCGATCCTCGAGCGGCGCCAATTTGCTCTCGTCGAAGGCGATGGGCCTCCTCGCGCTGTCCGCTACCGCAATCGCGAGCGTCTCGGCAATTGCCTCGATGGCGATGGTGTCGCTGGCCGCAGTGTCCGTCTGAATGGCGAGGATCTCGGAGATATCGACGCGCTGCTGCTTCTCGGCGAAGAGCAGCTCTCTTGCAGTTGGCATGCGCAGGGTGACGAAACCAAGGTCCGCGCCCTCTTTCGGGAGCAATTGGCCGATCAGTGCCAGCAAAGCCAGAACGGCAGCAACGAAGGCGAGCACGCGTGCAGGGCTCATCGCTTCACCGGGACTTTGATCCGTTGACCAGGCCGGATGCCCGCACCGATGCCGTTCACGCGCATGAGCGAATCGGCATCCACGCCGGGGTAGCGCTTCGCGATGCCATAGAGCGAATCGCCCTTGCGCACGGTGTACCAGGTGAACCCGTCTTCGCTCTTCGCGGCAGGCGCCGTTGTGGGCTTTGGCGCAGGCTTCACCGTCGGTGCCGCGTCGGCATCAACCGCCTCAGTGCGCACCGTTGCTTGATTCGCTGGACCGTCGCCCTCTTCGCTCTTCTCCTTCTCGTTCTCGAAGCGTGTGCGCTGCGAAGGCGTCACCCAGATCACGAGTTCCTCGCCCACATCGATGTGGTCGCTCTTCATCTTGTTCCAGGCCTTCAACTGCGACACCTTCACGTTGAAGCGCTGCGCGATGCGGCCGAGGTAATCGCCGCTGCGCACGCGGTAGTAGATCGCTTCGCGACCATCGGGGCCTTTCGCCACCACGTCCTCACCGGGTTCGCTGGCCTTGCGCTCGGTGTCGGCCAGCCATTGCTGCAAGCGCTGCACGCTGTCGGCCATGGCCTCGAAGCGATTGCGCTCGCCGCGCGGCATCAGCAACGCGTGATAGGCGGGCACGCGATCGCTGCAAAGCGCGGGATTCAATGCGCGCAAGCGGTCCTTCGCGATGCCCTGCGCCGCAGCGATGGCCGTGATGCGCAGCTCCTTCGGCGAACGGATGGTGTCGGCTTGCTCGAAGGGCGAAACATGGATGGGCGCGATGCCCAGCTGCTCTGCATGCGTTGCGAGATAGGTCATGGCCATCAGCACCGGCAACGCATCGCGGCTTCCCTTGGTGAATTGCGGGTGCAGCAAGCGCGGATCCGTTTCGCCCTTCAAGCGCTCCTTGGCGCGTGTCACGTTCGCCGGGCCGCAGGCGAAGGCCATGGTCGCCGTGGGCCAATCCTTGTAGCGCGCATGCAGGTCCTTGAGCCATCGTGCAGCGGCCATGGTGCTCAACCGCGGATCGCGCCGCTCGTCAATCACCTCATCGATGCGCAAGCCGTAGCGCACCGCAACGGGATAACTCAGCATCCACAGGCCAGCGCCGCCTTCGCGGCCAACGGCCATGGTGTTCATGCACGAAAGGGCGAGCGGCAGGTAGCGCAATTCCTTGGGCAAGCCATTCCGCAATAATTCGCCATCGATCAGCGGCGCATACTCTTCCAACAGGCCCAATGCGGCGCGCAGATCCTCGCGGCGCGGCTCGCCCAGCAGGTTCACGTAGCGATCAACGGCGCTATCAGCGAACACGGGCAGCACCTGGGCCATGGGCTTCAGGCTCGTGTACAGCCCGCGCGTATCCATGGCGCGCACCACGCCGGGGCGATGCGTACGGCGGCTTTCTTCGATGGCAGTGCGCGCGGGCCATGTGGCCACCAGGCTATCGAGCCGCCAGAGCGATTGCGCATTGGTGAGGCCCGCGCTGAGGGAACAAGCGAATACGATGAACAAGCGCATGCGTGCGTAAAGCAAGAACCGGGCGGGGCAACGGCCGTCGGTTCAAGCAATGCAGTTCTTCACGCGTAGGTGTTGAGCCGGACACTACTTGGCCATCACCCCGCACAAGTGCCAGAGCAATCGCGCGCCCACATTCGCGTCCCACTCATCTTTACCCGGGCTAACTTCTACCATGTCGAAACCGATGATGGTGCGTTTGGCGGCGAGGCGTGTGAGCAGATAGGTGGCTTCCTCGAACTGCAATCCGCCGGGCACCGGCGTACCGGTGTTGGGGCACAGCGTGGGATCGAGCCCATCGATGTCGAAGCTGATGTGGACCTTCTCCGGCAGGGCGTTGATGATCTTCTCGCACTGGTCCTTCCACGTGGCGCCAGCGTACTGTAGCTCGCGCATGTCGGCGCTGCGAACGATGCGCACGCGGTCCTTGGCGGCGAGGAAGACCTCGTTCTCCTGCTGGCAGAAATCGCGGATGCCCACGCTCACGATGCGCTCCAGCTGCGGGATGCGCAGGGCGTTGTGCATGATGCTCGCGTGGCTGTATAGGAAGCCTTCGTATGCGATGCGAAGGTCGAGGTGCGCATCGATGTGCAGGATGCCGAACTTCTTGTGGCGCTTGGCCTGCGCGCGGAAGAGGCCCAGCGGCGTGCTGTGATCGCCGCCCACAAGGCCCACGAGCTTGCCCTTGTTCATCCAATAGGCGCAGCGCTCCTCCACCCAATCGTTCATCACGGCGCACTCCTCGTTGATCAGCACCATGGCCTTGGCGGCCTTCGCCAGCTTCTTCGCGCTCGCTTCGCCGGTCTGCGCATCGATCACCGTTGCAGCGAGCTTCTTCAGCGCATCGCTCTGCTGCTTCAAGGCCTTGGGCATCTCGTCCATGGCGATCCCGCGCTTCCACAAGCCGGGGAACTCCGGATGGAAGAGGTCCACTTGGAAGCTCGCTTCGCGGATGGCTTCCGGTCCGCGCGAGGTGCCGCCGCCGTAGCTGGTGGTCACTTCCCACGGCACGGGTACAAGGACGATGTCGGCTTCCTCACAGGTGAAGGGCAACCCATAGACCTGCGCGTTGGGATCGCCGGGGCTGTTGGGGTCGAAGGATTTGATCTTGGCGGCTTTGCTCATGCGTCGGTCACTGTTGCTTGTTCAAGAGCGACGGGCGCAAGGTAGAAGCGCATCAGCGCAACCGATCCGCGCTGCGCACCAAAGCTTCGTCCTTGCGGATGGCGCGTTCAGCCAATATGCCGAGCACGATCACGGCTACCGGAAGGAAGAACGAGGGGCCATAGCTGCCGCTCGGTGTGGCTCCTTCGGCGAGATATGCATCGATTGAATTGCACGAGATGAATTGAAGCACGCCGGTGAGCAAGGCCACCAACCAACCGCCGCGCACCAAACGCGCCTGCCGGTTGCGATTGCCATAGAGGAAGACCGACACCCCCATCACCAGGGCCACCACCGTGTGCAGCACGGCGTAGGGGATCGGCAGGCCGATGTCCTGTATGGCCACGCCGGCCCCGGTCTCCAGGCCAGCGGTCCGGAAATGCACCTCCGATTCCCCAAGGCTCCACACACGCACGGGAAAGAACCAGGTGGCCGCGCCGCAGAGCGATGCCAAGAGCAGGAATACGGTTTGGATACGCTGGATCATGTGCAAAGAATGGTGCGCAAAGATGCTCGAGGGCACGTTTGCGCATTCGCAGGATCACCTTAGGTTTGCCCCGTACTCATTGTTCGGATGCCCAACGGCATCTGCCCCCAACCGAAGAGCTTACCGGAGAGATTGCAGCCCACCAGGGCTTTCCGCTTGGCGCACGCGCGCCATTCCATTCACATCATCGCATGCACATGCACGACCAAGAAGGGCTGAGCGCCATGAAGCTCGCCGATCTGAAAGACATCGCCAAGAAGCTTGGCCTGAAGAAGATCGACACGCTGAAGAAGCAGGACCTGATCGCCAAGATCCTCGACGAGCAGGCCTCGAAGAAGGGCGATGGCGAAAAGACCATTGGCCCGGCATTCCGCGGAGACGACAAGGACCTCACTGACCTGGCCACCTCTGACGAACCACCGGTTGAAGAAGACCCTGAGCCAGCACCAGCGCCTAACGGTGATGAGGACGAGGACGATGATGACGAGGATGATGAGGAAGGCGACGACGACGATGAGGATGAAGACGACGAGGATGACGAGGTGACCGGCAACGCGGGGAAGATGCCCGAAGCCACGAGCGCGCCAGCTCCCCCATCCGAAGGCGCGGGTGCCCTGCCGAAATCGAATCGGGAGTTAAGGCAGGACCGCTGGAAGGAACGCCGCGACCGTCAGCGCGCGGAGCGACAGCAGGGTGGCGACCAGCGGCCACCGCAGGAGAACCGCGGTCAACAAGAGCCACGGCCTGAGCAAGGCGAACGCCCACGTGACGAACGCCGGGACGAGCGCCGCGACGAACGCCGCGATGATCGGCGCGACGAGCGCCGAGACCCTCGGCAGGATCGCCCTCAAGGCAATGGTGGCGAACAGCAGCAGCGGCAGGACCGTCCGTTCCAGCCCCAGCGCGAGCAGATCACCTTCGATGCCTTCGTGGAATGCGAGGGTGTGCTGGAAGTGATGCCCGAGGGCTATGGCTTCCTGCGCAGCAGCGACTATAACTACCTCGCATCACCCGACGACGTTTACGTGACGCAGCAGATGATCAAGCAATTCGGCTTGAAGCTGGGCGACACCGTGAGCGGTTACGTGCGCCCGCCGCGCGAAGGCGACAAGTTCTTCCCGCTGGTGAAGATCGACCGCATCAACGGCCGCGACCCCGAATGGGTACGCGACCGCGTGCCGTTCAAGTTCCTCACGCCGCTTTTCCCGGATGAGAAGTTCAACCTCGCGCCGAAAGGAGCCGACATCAGCATGCGCGTGCTCGACCTCTTCTCGCCCATCGGCAAGGGGCAGCGCGGCTTGATCGTGGCGCAGCCCAAGACCGGCAAGACCGTGCTGCTGAAGGATGTGGCCAACGCCATCGCGGCAAACCATCCTGAAGCCTACCTCATCGTGCTGCTCATCGACGAGCGCCCGGAGGAAGTGACCGACATGGCCCGAAGCGTGAAGGCCGAAGTGATCGCCAGCACCTTCGACGAGCCCGCCTCGCGCCATGTGGCCGTTGCCGGCATCGTGCTGGAGAAAGCCAAAGCGCTCACCGAATGCGGCCACGACGTAGTGATCCTGCTCGACTCCATCACCCGCCTGGCGCGCGCTTACAACACGGTGCAACCAGCCAGCGGCAAGATCCTGAGCGGTGGTGTTGACGCCAACGC
>DAORNP010000056.1:8141-17908 GCA_035441065.1 Flavobacteriales bacterium
CGCCGCATCTTCCCCGCCATCGACATCATGAGCTCGGGGACCCGCCGGGATGATCTGCTGCACGGCAAGGAAGTGCTGCAGCGCACGTGGATCCTGCGCAAGCACCTGGCCGACATGAACAGCGTGGAGGCCATGGAGTTCGTGAAGAAGCATATGGAAGGCACCAAGAGCAACGAGGAGTTCCTGGTCTCGATGAATGGGTAGGCCAACAGGTTGCGGGATGCAGCATGAATAGAACGGCTGTGGGTTGAAATGGCACTCGCGATCCTCACCGCCCTCGCTGTCATCGCATTGCGCTTGATCCTGTTCGGCATGGACATGCCAGCGCAGGGCACCGATTTCATGCTGGTGCATTTCCTGGCCATCGCCACCGTGGTCTTCTTCGCCGGCCTGAAGCAACTGCGAACCAACAAGCAAAGCGGCTTCCCTGACCTGGTGCGCGAAGGCTTCAAGGGCGCAGCCGTGTATGCGCTGATCCTGATGGACTTCTTGTGGCTGTATTACGCCCGCATCGAGACCGGCTCTTTCGAGCGCCGCATCGAAGAGCTGGTGTTCCGAGCCGTGGAAGAGGGCGCTGTTGAACTAGAGGCGCGTCGCCGCTTCATGGGCTTCTTCACGCCATTCAATTACGCCAGCATGAGCTTCTTCGCCTTGCTGGCCATCAGCGGCATCAATGCGCTGGTGATCGGCGCCATCCACCACAAGCTCCTGCGCCGCGCTATGCGGTGAAGGCCTCGCTGAGCGCCTGAAGATCGAGGCCTCCGAAGTTGCCGCTGCTCATCATCAGCAGCACGCTGTCGCCGCCGATGCCCTTGCGCACTTCGCCCATCACGGCGATGGGGTCGTTCAGCACAACAAGGTCCTCGCGCGCGAATGCGCGCTTCACACGCTCCACGGGGATCGCAGGCAGCTTCTTCAGCTGAACGGCATGCGGATCATAGAACACGATGGCACTGTCGGCAGCGTCCATCGCCCCGGCGTACTGATCGATGAAGCCCTCGCTGAGGCTGCTGTAGGTGTGCAGTTCCATGCACGCCACCAGGCGGCGATCGGGGAATTGCTCGCGCACGGCATCGAGTGTCGCTTTCAGCTTGCTGGGCGAATGCGCGAAGTCCTTGAAGACGACACGGCCGGGCACCTCGGCGAGTTTCTCCAACCGTTTGGCCGCGCCATGGAAGGTGCTGATGGCTGAGTAGAATGCCTTGTCGCCTATGCCGAGCACATGGCACACATGGCGCGCTCCTTCCAAATTCTGCAGATTGTGCTTGCCGAAGACCTGTAACCGGACATCGCCGTGCGCAGTCTCCAGGATCGTGATGCCATCGACAATGCGGTGCTTCGGGATGCGATACGGAATGCGCGCAGCGCCCACCTCCGGCTCCTCCGCCACCGTCTTCACCTCGATATCCTCGGCGCAGTACACCAGCTTGCCGCCCGGTTCGATGCACGCGATGAACTTGCGGAATTGATCCACGTAGCTCTCGAAGGTCTTGAACACGTTCACGTGGTCCCACGCGATGCCGCTGATGAGCGCGATGTCCGGCTTGTACAAGTGGAACTTTGGCACCGGCTCCAAGGCGGAAGCGAGGTACTCGTCACCTTCGATAATGGCCACCCGACTGCTGTCGCTGAGCTTCACCATGCAGTCGAAGCCATCGAGCTGCGCGCCCACGAGGTAATCGAACTCCACGCCGGCCTGCCGCAGCACGTGCACGATCATGCTGGTGATGGTGGTCTTGCCGTGGCTGCCGCCGATCACCACGCGGGTCTTGCCCTTTGTGCGCTCGTAGAAGTACGAGGGGTAACTGTACACGGGGATGCCCAGCTCCTGCGAGCGCTTCAGCTCGGGGTTGTCGGCACGGGCGTGCATGCCCAGGATCACGGCACCGATGTCCGATGTGATGTCCTCCGGATGCCAGCCGAGGGTGTCGGGTAGCAGACCCAAGCGGTCCAGGCGGCTGCGGCTGGGCTCGAAGATCTCATCGTCGCTGCCGGTGACATCGAAGCCCTGACGATGCAACGCGATGGCCAGGTTGTGCATGGCGCTGCCGCCGATGGCGATGAAGTGGACGCGTTTAGACATGTGCGGATGCAGCCATTGCGCACGGCCACGGCGCGAAGCTGCGAGCGACTCGCTTATGTTCGTGCTCATCCATGCGTTGGAAGTGAACGCGCCCCTGTCAGCAATGCGGAAAGCCCATTACCGATCGGCTCTCACATGGGCTGAGATGAAAGCCAAGGTCGATGGGTTCAAGCCGAACCGGTTCGTGCTGCGTTCCGGCATCCAGAGTGCCTATTCGCGGGATACCCGGATATCGCTGATCGGCATCGAGGTTACACTGAACGTTAAGCAGGGCAACACGCCCGGCTTGCTGGAGGCACACCTCACACCGCCATTCGCCACCTATGCCGTTACGACGATCCTGTCATTCCTGGCAGCAATGGCGCTGATGGCGCCAATCGTCGAACTCAACGGCGTTGAAGCAGGCTGGAGCATGCGAATGATGACTGCGGCAGTGACCATCACCCTGATATTGGTTTTTCGATTCTTCCTGCGCCGTGAACGCGCGCGTTTCATCAACGAAGCGGAGCGCTTCCTCCGCTTGACCAGGATTGAATCGTGACCCTTTCAGGGCTTCATCAGCACCACCTTGCCATCCTTCATCACCGCGATCCGGGTTCCGTGCATGCGGGCAACCTCGCGAGCGGCTGCAGCGGCGCGCCTCAGAGCGTTCCTGACATCCTTGGAGTACTGAACCCTTCGCTGTGCCACGCGCATCTGTTCCCCATTGTGCTCAGCGATCAGCTGTGGTTCTTCGCCTTCAGTGCCGTAAACAGCCCACGAATCCGCCAACTTCAGGTAACCCTCCATCGCGAACCAGCCACGTTCGATGCGCCTGAGCACATCCGTCGCCGGCACATCGTGACCGCCCTGCTTCACGCGAAGGGCAATGCGTTTCAAGAGCAGTTCCGCGCTTCGGACCCTCACGAACACCAGTTCAACGCGATAACCTGCCATCCTCCACTCCCGGATTCGGTCCAGGTAAGCCCGCCCGCTCAAGGTGGTCTCGAAAGCGAAATCCTTCCGTTCGCCGGAAAGCCGGTCCAACTCCTTCAACAGGATACGAGCAGCCGCTACTTGGGCAGCCGCAGGATCCAACGGCGAAAGCCCTGCGGCGATCAGATCCGCATTCACGAAGTGCAGGATTCCGGCCTCCTTGGGCAGGAACTCCTTAGCGAAGGTGGTTTTGCCCGCGCCGTTGGGACCTGCGATCACGATGCAACGCGGCTTTCGCTTGGCCATGGAGCACAAATGTGCAACCTCATGGTGCGTGAGCGATCTTCGCCCCATGACCCTCCACCCCATCGACACCGGTTTCTTCAAGCTCGACGGCGGCGCCATGTTCGGCGTAGTACCCAAGACCCTCTGGAGCAAGCACCACCCGCCCGATGAGAAGAACCTATGCACCTGGGCCATGCGCTGCCTGCTGGTGGAGGATGGCAATCGGCTCATGCTGATCGACAACGGCATCGGCGACAAGCAGGATGCAGGCTTCTTCAGCCACTACGACCTGCACGGCGACGATACCCTCGAAGGCTCCTTGCGTAAGCTGGGCTTCAGCCGCAACGATATCACCGATGTCTTCCTCACGCACCTGCACTTCGATCATTGCGGCGGCAGCATCATGCGCGATGGCGACCGGCTCGTACCTGCCTTCCGCAATGCGCGCTTCTGGAGCAACGAGCACCATTGGAACTGGGCCACACGACCCAACCCGCGCGAGAAGGCGAGCTTCCTCAATGAGAACATCCTGCCCATACAGGAGAGCGGTCAACTGGAGTTCGTGAATGTGGGCCGGCGCAGCGAAGAAGAGAACGTGTACCTCAAGGAGGTCTTCCCCGGGTTCGATGTGTTCCTGGTGAACGGCCACACCGATGCCATGATGATCCCGCACATCCGCTACAAGGGGCGCACGATCGCCTACATGGCCGATCTGCTGCCGAGCATCCACCACATCCCGTTGCCGTGGGTGATGGCCTACGACACGAGGCCGCTGCTCACCATGCAGGAGAAGTCGGATTTTCTGGAAGTGGCCGCCGACGAGGGCATCGTGCTCTTCTTCGAGCACGACCCCGTGAACCAATGCTGCACCGTTGAGCGCACGGAGAAGGGCGTTCGGCTGAAGGAGGCCTTCCCGCTGAGCGCGCTCTAGCGCTGCGATTCCATTCCGGTCCGGTTGAAAACTTGACGGAATACCCGTCCGTTGGATTCCGCATTCCTCGACATATACTTGTGCCGTGAAAACGGCCATTCGCTTGACGGATACCTTGGCAATGAAGCCTGAAGTCCGCTATGGGCTTGGTCCTGCCTGCACAGTGGTCACCCCGGCTCAACCTCCAACCCTCAACCCGTCATCCCGGCCTTGAGCCAAAACAACATTCAACCGGCCCAAACACCGCAGTACCATGGCGAACACAGTCTTCGGAAGCAACATCAAGCTCCTGCGCACCCGGCGCGGCCGCTCGCAGGAAGAAGTGGCCATCGCGCTCGACGTGAAGCGATCGAGCTATAGCGGCTATGAGAACGGCAGCGCCGAGCCCACCTTCGAACTGCTGGTGCGCATGAGCGAGTACTACAAGCTCAGCATCGATAAGCTGCTGCGCGACGACCTCACCCAGCTGAGCGAGAGCCAACTCGGCATCCTAGAGCGCGGCGGCGACATCGACCTCAGCGGTCGGCGCTTGCGCGTGCTGGCCACCACGGTTGATAAGAACGACCGCGAGAACGTGGAACTGGTGCCCGAGAAGGCCAAGGCCGGCTACGCGCTGGGCTACGCCGATCCGGAGTACATCAGTATCCTGCCCACCTTCCAGATGCCTTTCCTGGCGCGCGACCGCAAGTACCGCACCTTCCAAATCAGCGGCGACAGCATGCCCCCGGTCAACGATGGCTCGTGGGTCACGGGTGAATACGTGCAGAACTGGCAGACCATCCGCGACGTGATCACCAAGGACGATGGCATCGTGTTCAAGGTGGCATACAACCAGTTGAAGGACAAAGGCAGCTTGCTCCTCTGCAGCACCAACCCGCTCTATGCCCCCTACGAGGTGGCCGTGGCCAACGTGCTTGAAATCTGGAAATTCACGCACTTCATCAGCGCCGAACTGCCCGAGCCCAACATGAGCCGCGATGAGCTTGCCCGCAGCGTGATGGAACTGCGCAAGGAGGTGGGGCAACTGCGCTTGTCAATGGAGCAACAAGGAAGGCTGGCGTTCTGAGAAACGCGCCAATCAACGCCCAGCCTTGATTTCCGACGGGGAATAGCCCCGCCATGCTTGGTGTTTTTTAACGGCGAAGGGCGCCCATTCGGGCCAAAACCGAACGGTTACATTTGGCACCCTTTCAACGACCTTATCCTCAGGAGAATGACACCGAAGAAGTTCTTGGCAGCAGCTTTCTGCGCCCTTTGCATCACCCAGGCACACGCCCAGAACGGCAGCACGGACCCGATGCTGATGACCGTTGACGGACAACCGGTGACCCGCGCGGAGTTCGAGGCCATTTACAAGAAGAACAACAAGGACGCCTCGGTGACCAAGGAGGCCCTGGACGAGTACCTCCAGCTCTTCATCAACTACAAGCTCAAGGTGCGCGAGGCCGAGACCCTCGGCATGGACACCATCGGCAAGTTCCGCAGCGAGCTCGATGGCTACCGCAAGCAACTGGCCCGCCCCTACCTGATCGATCGCGAGCTGAACGATGCCCTTATGCGTGAGGCCTATGACCGCAGCACACAAGAGGTGCGCGCCAGCCACATCCTGCTGCAAGTGGCTCCTGAAGCCAGCCCCGAGGACACGCTGTCCGCATGGAAGCGCATCACCTCCCTGCGCGAACGCATCATGAAGGGCGAGGACTTCGCCACCGTGGCCAAGGGCGTGGGCGGAAGCGAGGATCCCAGCGCGCAAAAGAACGGCGGTGACCTGGGCTGGTTCAGCGCATTGCAGATGGTCTATCCCTTCGAGAATGCGGCGTACAACACGCCCGAAGGAACCGTGAGCCAACCCGTGCGCACCCGTTTCGGCTACCACATCGTGAAGGTCACCGGCCGCAGGCCCGCACGCGGCCAGATGAAGGTGGCCCACATCATGCTGCGCAGCACGGACCAGGACAGCCCGGAGAAGCAGGCCAATGCCGAGCAGCGCATCCGCGAGATCCGACGCCAGCTCGCTTCGAGCGCCATCACTTTCAACGAAGCGGCACTGAAGTACAGCGAGGATGAGAGCAGCAGCACCAAGGGCGGCGAGTTGCCTCAGTTCGGCACGGGCAAGATGATCGAAGAGTTTGAGGACGCCGCCTTCGCGCTAAAGCAGCCTGGTGAGATGAGCGAGCCCATCAAGTCGCGCTTCGGCTGGCACATCATCCGATGCATCGAGGCGATACCACCTCCAACATTCGAACAGGCCAAAGCGGAGCTGAAGACCAAGATCGCCCGCGACAGCCGCGCCGAAATCACCCGCAAGGCCTTCATGGAGCGCCTGCGCAAGGAGTACGCTTTCACCACCTATCCGAAGAACATCGACGCGGTCATCGCGATGGTGGACAGCAACGTATTCAAGAAAGGCACCGCCACCACTGACACGATACTGCGCAAGCAATTCGTGGAAGGCCCCTATGTGAAGGGCAAAGGGAAGAAAGCCGTGCGCTACCGACGCGAGCTCGCAGGGGCCATCAGCGGGGGCCGTATGCTCGCCGCGAAGAGCCGTCCTTACGAAGAGATGACGCAGACGCTCGAGGACACCGTGGTGGTTCGCGAAGTGATGGAAGGCTGGGCCTACGACCGCAAGAAGGCCGCAAAGCTCACCAAGCCCGTGATCACCTTCGCTGGCGGCACCGTGACACAGCGTGACCTGCTGGACCAGATAGAGGCGCGCCAGCGCCGCGAGCGGGTCCAGCCCATTCACGCATGGCGGAATACGCCGATGAGCGCATCCTGGCATACGAGGACAGCCGATTGGAAGAGAAATACCCCGAGTTCCGAATGCTCATGAAGGAATACCGCGATGGCATCCTGCTCTTCGAGCTCACGGACCAGAAAGTGTGGGGGAAGGCCGTGAAGGACAGCATCGGCCTCGAGGCTTTCCACAAGAGCAACACCGATCGTTTCATGTGGCCCACACGCTACGAAGCGGACATCTACGCTTGCTCTGACGCCGCTTCGAGCAAGGCCATGCGCGCCGGACTCAAGAAGGGCAAGCGCGGCAAGGACCTGATGGACATCGTGAACAAGTCGAACCCGTTGGCCCTCAGCATCGATGGAGGCACCTTCTCAGCGGAAGAAAAGCCCTTCCTCCAAGGCCTCGCAACGAAAGGACTCAGCAAGGACATCCCCTTCGAGGGCAAAACGATGGTGGTGGATGTGAAGTCCATCCTCCCCCCTGCCCCGAAAGCCATTGACGAAGCGCGCGGTTTGATCACTGCCGCCTATCAGGACCACTTGGAGCGGGAATGGATCGCTGAGCTGAGGGCGAAGTACCGGATTACGGTGGACAACGCTGTGCTCTACTCCATCAAGTGACCCCTCAACGGGCGCAACTCCATCTGGCCTGCGCAGGAATCGCTGCAGCGGCCTTGTTGACGGCTTGCACCGCAGGCTCTGACGACGACGACCCTGTGGTGGCTCGGGCCTACGAACAGCAGCTCCGGTGGAGCGACCTGCGGCAGCTCGTGCCCATGGGCACCGCTCCCGAGGACAGCACGGCGCTGGTGCAGGCGTACATCAACAACTGGCTGCGGCACCGCGTTGAATTGCACCATGCGGAACAGCAGCTAGCCGAGTCACAGAAACGCTTTGATGCCGAGCTGCGCGACTACCGCAACTCGCTGCTGCTGCATGCCTATGAAGAAGAGCTCGTGAGCCAGCGCCTGGACACAGCCTTCTCCGACAGCGAGATCCAATCGTACTACGAGGCCAACACGGAGCAATTCGTGCTGCGCGACGACCTGATGCGCGCGCGGTGGTTCCGTGTCGCTGAGAAAGACCGCCGCGCACTGAAACGCATCGAGGACCGTTTCCTCAGTGGCAAGCCGGATGACATGCGCGAGGTGGAGATTCAACTGGCCGTTCGCGGTAGCACCATCACCGACCGCAGTGCGGCATGGACCTCCTTGTCGGAGCTGCGAAACGAGGTGCCCATCGAATCACTGGCGAACGTCACCGCCGATGGCAAGCGGCTCATCCTGCGCGACGATGAAGGCGCTTGGTTCCTCGACATCATCGAACTTCGGCCCCGCCTGAGCCCCTCACCCATCGACCTGGTGCGCCAGGACATCCGTTCCATCCTGCTGAACCAGCGTAAGCTCGCCCTCATCGAGCGCATGCGCGATGACCTCTTCCAACAAGCCCTGGCCAACCATGCGATCGAAGCGCCTTGATGCACTTGCTATCACTTGCGTGATGCCGCTGGCCCTGCTCGCGCAGCCGCAGGCATTGCTGATCGATAAGGTGGTGGCTGTTGTAGGACGCGAAGCCGTGCTGCGATCGGACATGCTCGCCAAGGTGGAACAGGCCCGGCAAGCGGGCGCGCCATCGGCCGGGCTGGAATGCGCCATGCTCGATGAGCTGCTCTACGAGAAGCTGCTGGTGGAGCAAGGTCGGCTCGATAGCGTGAACGTGGACGATGCTCAGGTGAACTCGGAACTCGACCGGCGCATCCGCTACTTCGCCCAGCAGATCGGCGGCGAGCGAAAGCTGGAGGAATACTATGGCAAGAGCATCGCGGAGATCAAGGACGACTTCCGCAAGCAGGTGCAGGATCAGCTCCTCATGCAACAGGTGCAGCAGCGCATCACGTCGGAAGTGAGCCTTACGCCCCGCGATGTGAAACGATTCTTCGAGCGAATACCCGAGGACAGCGTGCCGTACGTGGGCACGGAAGTGGAATTCGCGACCATCCTGCGCGACCCCAAGGCGAATGAGGAAGAGGTGCGGCGCGTGCGCAGGAAGATGGAGGAGTTCCGTGAGGCGGTCGTGAAGAAAGAGAAGGATTTCTGCGTGCTGGCCATGTCGTATTCCGAGGATCCCGGATCCGCGCAGAATTGCGGCGAGCTCGGCATGGTGCCCCCCGGGGTGATGGTGCCCGAATTCGATGCCGTAGCCATGAGCCTGAAGGATGGCGAAGTGAGCAATGTCTTCAGTACCCAGTTCGGCTGGCATTTCATGCAGATGGTGGAGCGGCGCGGCGAGCAATACAATGCGCGCCACGTGCTCATGATTCCGAAGGTTTCGCCCAGCGACCTCCTGAAAGAACGTGACCGCTTGGACAGTGTGCGCACCGCAGTGCTCGCTGGCACCCTCGATTTCGGTGAGGCCGCGCTGGCCCTGAGCGATGATGAGGATAGCAAGGGCAATCGGGGCCTTATGGTGGAGCCAAGCACGAACTCCACCCGATGGGACCTGAAGGCCCTCGACCAGCAGACCTTCTTCGTGCTCGACCGCTTGAAGCCCGGTGAAGTGAGCGAGCCCCAGGTGCTCATCAATCAGGACAACAGCAAGAGCTATCGCTTGTTGAAGCTGATTAACCGAACCGAGCCGCATCGCGCCAACCTGCGCGACGACTACCGCCTCATCCACCAAGCTGCAGAGGCCAGCAAGCGCCAACAAGCCGTGGACAAGTGGGTGGCGGACCGCAGTGCTTCCACGTACGTCCGCATCGACCAGACTTATCGGGAGTGTCCCTTCAACTATCCTTGGAACCCGCCCGAGACC
>DAORNP010000056.1:17918-21251 GCA_035441065.1 Flavobacteriales bacterium
GCAACGACCATGAGCAGCGACGTACATAGCGTAGAGCGATTCGGCGAGCAATACCGCCGCCTTAAGGCCGAAGTGAACAAAGTCATCATCGGCCAGGATGCCGTAGTGGACCATGTGCTGTTGGGCATCTTCAGCCGCGGCCATTGCCTGCTCGTTGGTGTGCCAGGCCTGGCGAAGACCCTTTTGGTGAACACCGTAGCCCGCGCCCTCGGCCTCAGCTTCAACCGCATCCAGTTCACCCCCGACCTCATGCCCAGCGACATCGTTGGCAGCGAGATCCTGGGTGAAGACCGCCATTTCCGCTTCATCAAGGGCCCCCTTTTCGCTAACATCGTATTGGCCGACGAGATCAACCGTACACCGCCCAAGACACAAGCCGCGCTTCTGGAAGCGATGCAGGAGAAATCGGTCACCGCCGCCGGTCAGACCCCTTCTTCGTGCTCGCCACCCAGAACCCGATCGAGCAAGAAGGCACCTATCCCCTGCCTGAAGCGCAGCTCGACCGCTTCATGTTCGACATCCGCGTGGATTACCCCACGTTCGCTGAGGAATTGGCCGTGGTGAAGGCCACCACCAGCGACCTTCAACCGAGCCTGCAGCCGGTGCTGACCGCCGAGGAGATCCTGCAGTACCAAGGCCTCGTGCGCCGCATCCCGGTAGCCGACAACGTGATGGAGTATGCCGTGAAGCTAGCCACGCGTACCCGACCCGGTCTCGCTACCGCACCGCCCATCATCAACGATCACGTGGGCTGGGGCGCAGGGCCGCGCGCGTCGCAATACCTCGTGATCGGTGCTAAAGCCCATGCCTTGGCCCATGGCCGATTCTCACCCGACATCGCCGATGTGCAGGCCGTGGCGCTGCCGATCCTGCGCCACCGGATCGTGCGCAATTACAAAGCAGAGGCAGAGGGTGTCACCGTTGACCGGATCGTGCAGGAACTGCTCTGATACGTTCACCCCGAAATAGCCGGGAATCGCCCAATGGCAACGAAAGTCAGGTCGCGCGTCTCTTGCGTGGCCTAGCTTTGCGTTCATCCCAAACCACCCCATCATGCGCAAATTCTTGACGCACTTGAGTTTTGCACTGGCAGCGAGCTCAATGTGGATGGTTGCTCGTGCCCAGCTCCCAAGCTCCGTCGATATCAGCTTGGAGCATGATGCGGGCAATCAAGCATTGCTGGTCAGTCTTCGCGCTAACGACAATCCGTTCGACGGCGTAGTGAGCCTCGTCTTCACGATTCGCTGGCCCGAGAGCTCAGCAGCGACGCTTGGCATCGGCTCCTCGGCATGGTGCCCGCCGCCGAGCGTTGCATTCCCAGTTGCTCCCACAAGCATGGTGACACCAGGTACCGGCTATAAGTACCGGACCTGGACTGTGGTGGGACTGGCGCTACTTGGCGCCATCGAGGATGAAGGAGGTTGCGAGCAGAGCCTTCTGGCGGATGAGTGGACCGTGGTGTACAGCATACCCATCAGCAATGACCCGGGAGGCACCGCTTTCGAGATCAGTGAAGATACGTGGACGGAGGACAACAACCGCTCTTACTTCATCTCAGGGGCTGGTGTGAACGTGACGGGAGCCGTTATCGCGGGCAGTACGCAGTCCACTGTTACCGAGGCTGCAGGTTTAAGCACGCTGGCGCTGCAACCGAATCCGGCTTCGCATGAATTGACAGTGCTTGCCCCCATGATGGATGGCGCATGGCAAACCGAGGTCATCGACGCCGCAGGCCGCGTGGCCATGCGCGCCAACGGATCACAGTGGCCCATTCGGCTTGATGTGAGCACAGTGCCTGTCGGTGCCTATACGCTCGTCATCACTGGCATCCAATCTGTTCTGACTTCGCCCCTGTTCATATCGCGTTGACCATGCTGCGCGGCATCTTCATCCTTGGACTGAGCGGCCCATGCGCCGTGGCAGCATCGGGTCAGGCATGGCAGGTATTCGACATGGCTGGATCAGGCTTGCCGGTCACGGATGTAGCGATCCAAGCGGATGGTGTTGTCTGGGCCGCCACCGATTGGGGACTCTGGCGCTGGGAGAGTGGGGAGTATGAGGTTTTCCAGCAGGCCAACTCAGGTCTTCCGGACAACTACCTGCGCGCATTGTTGATTGATAGCCAAGGCCGCTTGTGGGTCGGAACCTCATTGAGCGGCGCGGCCATGTACGATGGTCAGGATTGGGAAGTCTTCAGCACCTTCAATTCGCCGATGCCCGATGACCAGGTGAACACGATCCATGAGGATTCCAATGGCTGGCTTTGGTTCGTCTTGCCTGCTTCACTGGAACCGAATGGCGGGTATATAACAGTTCGCCCAGCAGCTACAATGGCCGAATCCTGAACGGTGACCATATCCTTTCGATTGATTCACGTCCCGACGGACTCATGGCGCTGGGCACCTTGAACGGCGGCTACCACTTCCTCACCGACACCAGCGTCCACTACTTCACCACCTTCAACTCTGGTTTCTGGGACAACACCCAACGAGGGGTCCTCTTCGACTTGGATGGCAATGAGCGCTGGGTGGCAACTCCCGCTGCCGGCCTTTTGCGACAGTTCGGTGATTGGTACGGTGGCACTTGGTTCCAGTACTCCACCTTTAATTCCAATCTGCCTTCCAACGCGCTGGTTGACCTTGCGCGATCATCCGATGGTAGCCTCTGGTTGGCCACGCAGGTCGCAGGCTTGGTGAGGCGATTCCCGAACGAGAGCTACCAGTCATTCACCGATGCGAACTCCGGGCTGCCCGTGAACACCTTGAACCGGGTTAAGGTGGCTGATGATGATGCCATTTGGGTGGCGCTCTTCGACCCAACGCTCGACGTGCAGGAAAGCGTTCGTCCAGAGGGTCTTCGCATCACACCATCAGTCAATGAAGGCAGCTTCCGTGTGAGCGGCTTTGAGTCATCCTCCCCCTTGACCTGGGCGATCCATGATCAACTCGGGCGATCAGTGCTGAATGGTGTGCATGGCACGGCATCAGAGCTCCGGTTCGATGGGTTAGACTTGCGATCCGGTGCATACTTCCTGATACTGGAAGGTCAAGGGATATCAAGGACCGGGCGTTTTTTGGTCCATTGACCTGCCGACCTCCGCAAGGTATCTTGCGCGACCCGAAAGGGAAAACCACCATCGCATGAGGTCATTCTTACTCGCGCCTGTCGCGCTCATTCTCGCACTCATCAATCCGAGCAGATCTGCTGCCCAATGCTCAACTACCAGCGCGGTGACCTGCCAATGCAAGGTTGCAGGTCAAACCACCTGTGACCTGCTACCCGACATCCAGATATCGTGGCACGCACTGGCCAATTATGCGGGTGGTCCCAGCC
>DAORNP010000057.1:0-5673 GCA_035441065.1 Flavobacteriales bacterium
AAGGTGACGGACAAGGCCACCGCCGACCGGCTGTACGCTGGCCGCACCCGGCTGGTGCGCGAAACCGAGCTGATATTCAAGCAAGAGCACCTGGACAAGAGCCTGCCCAGCGCTGATGCGATCAAAGGGACGTACACCTCCCCCTTCAGCATCGGTGATCCGTTGGCCGCCGTTGAGGCTCAGGACCGCACCAAGACCGTGAGCGATGTGGTGATCACCGTGGGCGACCACAAGAACAAGCATTGCTTCAAGCGCGTGTTCAACGCCGGTACGGGCGAACTCATGTACGTGCGCGACGATGCTGCCATCTTCGGCAAGAAAGAAGGCTTCATCGAGGAGGACCTGAAGACGATCGAGCGGGCACGGTGAGCCGGTACGGTGCGGCCGCTTCCATGATGGTCATCACGCTGATGGCCCCGGTTCCTGCAAGCGCACAGGAAAAACGCACGTTCGCGGGTTCGGCTGCCGGAGGCATGGCCATGAGCCTGCAGGGTTCACCGGGGGGGTGAAGCAGCGGGGCACTACCTGTTGAGCTCGGGACAGGGCACAAACGCGAAGACCTCTGCCCAGTTGGGCCCGAAGCGATGCTGGGCTGGCATCTAGGCGCACCGGAACATGGGAGCCTGCACAGCGAACGCATCGGCCTGCGGCAGCTTTGGCTCTATCAGGGTGATTTCGGTATCAAGGCCACGGCTGGTGCCGAGAACTACTCCGATTGGTTCGCGCTGGACGATAGCCGGTGGTTCTTCCAATGCGGCCTCACCCTGCTCGGTTGCCTATCGCTTGAATCCGGTTGGACCTGGGCGATGACTGCTCGCATACCGTTCGTTGACCCGGGCCGGGTGATGCTGCGCCTGGAGATCAACGCGCATGGGTTTGAGCGGGTCATCCGAGGCGTCCCCATCAGCTAGGACCCAAGACGGGCGTGCCTTTCGGCGCCTTGCACAAGTCCTAGGTGTTTCTACATTGGCCATCCTTCAACCCACATCCCATGCGCTTCTTGACCCTTCTGGCCGCAATGGCCCTCTCCAGTATCATGCTGGCCGAGCATCTGCCCGGTGGCAACATCTCGGTGCGCTGCGTGAGCGGCAATCAGCACGAAGTGACCCTGAAGCTCTGGCGCGAATGCACCGGGGCGGCCATGATCGGACAAACGATCAACTTCGTGAATACCTGCGGCGTATCGTTCTCGCTGAACAACATGCCGCTCATCTCCGTGGCCAATGTGTCGCCGGTGTGCGAGGGGCAGGCCGACCAGACCACCTGTGACGGGGGGCCGTTCATCGGCATCGAGGAATACACCTATCGCACAACGGTCAACCTGAGCCCCTGCAATTTCTGGCGCATCTACTGGAGCACCTGCTGCCGCTTCCCCGCCTTGAATCTCCAAGGCTCTCAAGGCATCTATGTAGAGGCGCTCGTGAATAACCTGGGCGGCACCTGCAACGAGTACCCCACCTTCAGCGATAACACGCCGCCGCTGGTGTGCGTGAACCAACCCGTGAGCTACGACCCCGGCGTTCTCTTCACCCAAGGTCAAGACCTGCGCTTCCGCCTGATCAATGCTCGCCGCCTGCTGAACTCCGACCCGCAGAACCTCGATATCCAGTCGGTGACCTATCAATCACCATTCACTGGACCCGCTCCATACACCGGGCTTGCCATCGACAGCATCACCGGGCAGATCTCCTTCACGCCGCTGGGCCAGGGCTACATCGTTTGCGTGATCGCCATCGAAGTGCGCGATGCGGGCGGTGTTTGGCGCGGCACCATCATGCGCGACTTCCCATTCATTGCACAGGCTTGCGACAACAACGTGCCCGACGCGGCAAGCGGGACCATCGAGGATGTGAGCGGCGAGGCCGTGGCTACCGCTGCCTATGCACTGAATGCATGCGGCAGCGCTTGCTTCTCCATCGCCGTAGCTGATGCCGACGGCGCGCAGTCCGTGAGCCTCACGAGCAACATAGGCTCCGCAATACCCGGAGCCGAGTTCATCGCTAGCCCTGGCAACCCGGCTACGGCCAGCATCTGCATCGGCGACAACGTGCCCGAAGGGAGCTATTTGTTCACGGTGACCGCAACGGACGACGCGTGCCCCGTGATAGGAACGCAGGTATTCACTTACGTGATCTCCGTTAGCGCGAGTGCCGAGGCTGGTGCAGATGCCACCATCCCGCTATGCCCAGGCGAAACAATCGACCTCACTGCTTATGTCACGGGCGACAACGGCGGCATCTGGAGCGATGGCCCGATCGTTAGCGGAACAGGCACATACACCTACACCATAACCGGCTCATGCGGCGAGGATGAGGCTGTCTTCGAGGTGGTGCAGGGCTCAGCGCCGAATGCCGGTGAAGACGCCGAGGTGGAAATCTGCGCTGGCGGTGCAGTGAACCTCTCGAACTACTTGACCGGTGACGCCGGAGGCGTGTGGAGCGAAGGCCCTCAGGTGGGTTCGCCGGGTGAATACACCTACACCGTGAGCACAGGCTGCGGCAGCGATGAAGCCGTGTTCACCGTTGTCGAGACAACCCCGCCCAACGCCGGTGGAGACAACACCATTCTCGTTTGCCCGCAAGCCGATGCCTTTGCCCTGATTGATTCGCTGCTGGGCACGCCAGATGCAGACGGCGCTTGGTTCTTTGAGGAAAATGCGGTCCCGGGGACTTTCGACCCCCTGCTGGATCCCGAGGGGGACTACTGCTACGTAGTGGAGCATCCGCAGTGCGGCACCGCATCTGCATGCGTGCGGATCGCCCTCCTTCCCCAAGATGACCCCTACTGCATTTCACTTGGCGTTCTTGAAACAGAGGTTCCTGCGGCCTTGCATCCGAATCCGACCGATGGCCTGGTCTTCATCCGAGCCACAGGCACAGGCATGATCGAAGCGATCGATGCCTCCGGTCGCATGGTATGGAGCGCTCCTGTCGTGGCGGGCACCTCGGCCATCACGCTTCCGGGGTCGATGGTGAATGGCAGCTATGCCATGCGCATTACCCGCACGGATGGCACTGTCACCGTGCAGCGCTTCGAGCTCTTGCGCTGAGTGGCGATCGAATGAAATGTCAACGGGCGCCGATCCTTCGGCGCCCGTTGTTGTTTAGCACCCGATGGCAATCGTTCTCATCACCGGTGGAAGCGGCCTCATTGGCCGCTCGCTGACCCAAGCCCTGCTTGCACGTGGCGATCAAGTGCGTTGGCTGAGCAGGCGGGCTGGCCTGGTTGATGGCGTGCGTGCGTTCAGCTGGGATCCTGCTCGCGGAACCATCGACAAGGAAGCGCTGCGTGGCGTTGACCGGATCGTTCACCTCGCAGGCTCAGGCATCGCGGATAAGCGCTGGTCGCGGTCGCGCGTCGCGGACCTGATCGCGAGCCGAGCCGAGTCGTCGCGCGTGCTGCTGCAGGCCGCGGTTGAAGCAGGCCGCCATCCGCAATGCATCGTGAGCGCGTCAGGCGTGGGCTATTACGGGGCGGTAACCCGTGATGCCCCGTTCACCGAGGACGACCCTCCTGGCAACGACACGATCGCACGCATCACTGTCGAATGGGAGCGCGCTGTGGATGAATGGGCATCGGTGTGCCGCGTGGTGAAGCTGCGCACCCCGGTGGTGCTTGCGAGGACGAGTGGTGCCCTGCCCAGATTGGCCGCGCCCGCGCGTTGGGGCTTGGCTGCCCCATTGGGTAGCGGCAAGCAGTGGATGCCTTGGGTTCACATCGAAGACCTCATGGAGGCATACCTGCATGCCTTGGATGATGAGTCGATGCATGGGGCGTACAACATCGTTGGCGGCAATTGCACCAACCGGGATTTCACGCGCGCACTCGCCCGTGCATTGCACCGGCCGCTTTGGCTCCCCCCCGTGCCGGGTTTCCTGATGCGCGTAGCGCTGGGCGAAATGGCAGGACTACTGCTCAACGGGTCACCAGTGCAATCCGTGAGGCTGAAGGGAGCCTTGGCGATTCAACACCCAGGCCTGGAGTCTGCGCTCCGCGACCTCTTGCTCACCTCTTCGAAGTAATCACGCGGATCGTCGCCCTCCGCTGCCGATGGTTCCATCACCTTCGGCGATGGTAATTCAACCCATCTTCTTGACCGGCCTTTGAACGCATTCGCCGCGCAGGCTGAAGACCATTACGCCAGGAGACCGCGCACCTTGTATCGAATACGCGCGCGCTATTCCTTCACGGCCCGCAATGCCGGAATCTGCTGCTGCAGGATCGCGAAGCTGCCGAAGAGCAGGCCGCTGTAAGTGAGGTCGCCAAGCACGGTGCCTCCCAAGAAGGGCAAGCCAGCAGCATAGCAAGCCATCAGGCCGCTGAAGTCCTGCGCATACATCGTGTTGCCGGGCCAGCACGCCAGGTTGGTGGCCAGGAAGAAGATCGCCGAGGCGGCCAAGCTGCTTCCAAGGACGCGCGGCACCGTGACCTTCCGCAAGGTGAACATGCCCATCACCGCGATGAGCGCGAAGGTGCCGTAAGGCCAGTACCAACCATCGTACAACCACACGAAGCCGTTGTTGAACGTGTTGTACACGAAGTTGCTCAGGAAGAGGTCACTGATCCAGATGGAGAGCAGCGGCAGGCCGATGGCCCAGCCCCGGTTCTTGAAGTGCGCCGCGCAGAAGAGGGCCATGGCGCCCATCGGGGTGAAATTGTACGGATGCGGGAGCACCCGGCTGGCCGCAGCGGCAAAGACCAGGGCAATGATGGCGAGGGTGCGGATGGGCAGTTGGCTCATGCGTCGAGGGTTCGCCGGCAAAGAACGGAAGGATGCTGCTTCAATCGACGGCCATTCCCGACGGAAATCAGGATGCCGTGCGGCCGCGAATCCGACATTCGCGCCATGCGGAGCAGCATCCTTCTCCTGGCGGCGGCACTTTCGGCCTGTGGGCCGAATCGCGAGACCACGAATCCCGTCGTTGGCCCCATCACCGAGGCAGTTTATGCTAGCGGCGTCATCAAGTCGCACGACCAGTACCAGGCCTTCGCTGCGGTGAGCGGCATCGTGGCCGAGGTGCACGTGCATGCGGGCGACAGCGTGCACATGGGCGACGCGCTCTTCACCATCGACGACCGCAGCACGAATCTGGGCGCGCAGCGCGCCGAGCTGGCCTTGGAGCTGCTGCGGCAGAATGCGGGCCCGGGGTCGCCGGTGATCGAGCAGATGCGCTTGGCCGCGGAGCAAGCGCGCACCAGGCTGGCCAACGATAGCGCGCTCTACGCAAGGCAGAAGGCGCTCTGGGAAAAGCAGATCGGCAGCCGCGCTGAACTGGACAATCGTGAGTTGGCCTACACCTCGTCGCGCAATGCATTGCTCTCGGCGCAAAAGGCCTTTGCCGAAACACGCACCCGGCTGAGCAATGAACTGCGGCTCGCGGAGAATGAGCTCGCATTGCGGCGCGCCGCGCAAGGCGACCACACGGTGCGCAGCCAGCTCGACGGCCGCGTGTACGATGTGCTCATCGAACGGGGCGAGCTCGCCAATCCGCAACGGGCGCTGGCCACGTTGGGCCGGGCCGATGGCTTTCTCATCGAATTACAGGTGGATGAATATGACATCGTGCGCGTGAAGCCAGGGCAGGACGTGCTCATCACCATGGACAGCTACAAAGGCCAGGTGCTCGAAGGCACGGTGTCTCGCGTCGATCCATTGATGAACGAGCGCACGCG
>DAORNP010000057.1:5698-7673 GCA_035441065.1 Flavobacteriales bacterium
GCAGGCGCCACCCGTGCTCTATCCCAATCTCACGGCGGAGGCGAACATCGTTCTGGCGCGTAAGGAGCGTGCGCTCACCATCCCTGCCGCCTACCTGGTGGGCGACCGTTACGTGCTCGTGGGCAAGGATGAGAAGCGCGAGATCGACATCGGCCTGCGCGACCTGCAGCGCGTGGAGGTGCTCAGCGGCCTCGATAGCACCACCGTCATCGTGCGTCCCTGAGGCCATGGGACAGCGCCTGCTCCTGAGCATCTCGTCCACCCTGCTGCGCGCCCGGCTGCGGCAGAGCATCGTGGCAGCCGTGGGCGTGGCCATCAGCATCGCCATGTACATCGCGCTGAGCGGCTTCATGAACGGGCTGAATGGCCTGCTCGATGGCCTCATCCTCAACCGCACGCCGCACATCCGCATCTACAATGAGATACGCGCTTCGGATCAGCAGCCGCTGGAGCAGTTGATCGAGCGTTCGGGCGGCACTGCCATCACGCATCCTTTCATCAACCGCATCAAACCAAAGGGCGAACTGGCGGCGGTGCGCAACGCCATGGGCATCATCAATGCGCTGCGGAGCGATCCGCGCGTGGATGGCATCGCACCGAAGGTCAGCGCCCAGGTCTTCTTCAACGCGGGCACCATCGAGGTGAATGGCGCTGTGAACGGGATCGACCCTTTGGAGGAGGACCGGCTGCTCAACTTCAGCGACTACCTCGTGGGGTGCAATGTGTCCGATCTGGCCGCGAGCGCGAATGGCGTGGTCTTGGGCAAGGGCCTGGCGGACAAGATGCGCGTGGGCCTCGGCGATGCGGTGCAGGTATCGACCATCGCAGGTGACCGCTTCACGCTGAAGGTGATTGGCTTCTACCAGAGCGGCATGGCCGACTTCGACAACATCACCTGCTTCGTCACGCTGGCTACCGCCCAGAATCTGTTGTCGAAGCCCCGCAGCTGGATCACCGATATCCAGGTCCGCCTGAAGGACCTCGCCATGGCACCCCAGGTGGCGAAGGAATACGCCCGCCGCTTCGATGTGGACGCGCTCGACATCCAGACGGCGAATGCCCAGTTCGAGACGGGCAGCAGCGTTCGCAGCCTCATCAGCTACGTGGTGAGCGTGGTGCTGCTGCTGGTGGCCGGCTTCGGCATCTACAACATCCTCAACATGATGATCTACGAGAAGCTCGACAGCATCGCCATCCTCAAGGCCACGGGATTCAGCGGCGGCGATGTGCGCGCCATCTTCATCAATCTAAGCCTCATCATCGGTGTGTGCGGCGGCGCGGTGGGACTTCTGCTCGGCGCGCTCATGGCCATCGGCATCGACAACATCCCCTTCCACTTCGACGCGTTGCCCTCGATCACCACCTATCCGGTGGATCACGACCCGAAGTACTATGTCATCGCTGTCGCATTCGCGCTGGTCACCACTTACATCGCCGGGTGGTTCCCAGCGCGCAAGGCCAGCCGCATCGACCCCGTGGAGATCATCCGAGGCAAATGACATGAGCAACGGAGATCCCATCATCGAGGCGCGCGCCATCACCAAGTCGTTCCGCGACCCGGTGGTGACGCCCGTGCTCAAAGGCGTTGACCTCAAGGTCATGCGCGGCGAATTCGCCAGCGTGATGGGCAAGAGCGGATGCGGCAAGAGCACGCTGCTCTACATCCTCAGCACGATGGACACGGACTACGAGGGCGGGCTCTTCCTGGACGGCGAGCGCATCACTGGCGCCCCGCATGAGCACCTGAGCAAGCTGCGGAACGAGAAGATCGGCTTCGTGTTCCAGTTCCACTACCTCATCCCCGAATTCAGCGTGCTGCGCAACGTGATGCTGCCCGGCCTGAAGCGCGGCCTGCTCAGCGAGCACGAGGTGGAGGAGCGGGCGATGGCGCACCTCACCACCATGGGCGTGGCGCATCAGGCGCACAAACGGGCCAATCAAGTCAGCGGCGGCGAGAAGCAGCGCGTGGCCATCG
>DAORNP010000057.1:7690-19342 GCA_035441065.1 Flavobacteriales bacterium
CTCATCCTCATGTGCGACGAACCCACCGGCAACCTTGACAGCCGAAACAGTGAGATCGTCTTCGGCATCTTCACCGAGCTGGCCGCCAAGGGCCAGAGCCTGCTGGTGGTGACGCACGATGAGGACTTCGCCAAGCGCACGCACCGCATCATCACCATGGATGATGGGCGTGTGGTTGATCACGGGTTCTGAAATGCGAAGAGGCCCCGTCCCCGGGGCCCCTTCTCGCGTTCCGTCGCCAGCGGATGCGGCGTTCACCTCACCGGCATGCTCTGCTGGTGCAAGCCCTCCCGGGCAGGTTCATGGTCATGGCCGCAAGGACCATCTGCTCGATGGCGCCTGATGCACGCATGGCGGCGATTGATCCCATTGCGACAACGAAGTGAAAGCGGCTGTGTGAAGGGGACATTCGGGCAAGGTGAAGTGTTCGCGCCACTCGAAACGAGTTCTCCACAACGAATCAACACGCCCGGTGATGAATCTTCGCAACCCGCAACCGCATCAACCTCCAACCTTCAACCTCAAGAAGAATGCGTTACCGTCGCCTCGGCACCTCCGGCCTTCAAGTCTCCGAGCTTTCACTCGGCTCCTGGCTCACGTTCGGCAAGCAGATCAGCGATGCCACCGCTGAGAAGCTCATGAAGGTCGCCTACGACAATGGCATCAACTTCTTCGACAACGCCGAGATCTACGCCCGGGGTGAGAGCGAACGCGTAATGGGAAAAATCCTGAAGAAGACGAAGTGGCCGCGTGACACGTGGGTCGTGAGCAGCAAGGCCTACTTCGGAGCGGGTGGCAAGCTGCCCACGCAAGTGGGTCTGCACCGCAAGCACCTCGTGGAAGCGTGCAATGCCGCGCTGCAACGCCTGCAAGTGGACTACCTCGACCTCTACTTCTGCCACCGGCCCGACAAGAACACGCCCATCGAAGAGACGGTGTGGACCATGCATCAGCTCATCATGAGCGGCAAGATCCTCTATTGGGGCACCAGCGAGTGGAGCGCGCAGGAGATCATGGAGGCGCACCTCGTGGCGAAGCAGCACCACTTGATCGGTCCGGTGATGGAGCAACCGCAATACAATATGTTCCACCGCGCCAAGGTGGAAGTGGAGTTCAGCCAGGTGTACAAGACCGTGGGCCTGGGCACCACCATCTGGAGCCCGCTGGCCAGTGGGATCCTCACCGGAAAGCACCGCGATATCAAAGCAGCGAAAGGAACACGCCTCACCATGGAAGGCCTCGACTGGCTGCGCGAGCGCGAGCTGACGCCCGAACGCTTGAAGACGGTGGAGAAACTGAACAAGATCGCCGACGGCCTCGGCCTCTCCCTTCCGGTGATGGCGCTCGCTTGGTGCCTGAAGAACCCGAACGTGAGCACCGTGATCCTCGGCGCCAGCAAAGAGGCGCAGCTGAAGGAGAACCTCAAGGCCTCCGATGCGCAGGACCTGCTCACGCCAGCGGTGATGGAGAAGATCGAGAAGGTGCTGGGCAATGCGCCGGTGAGGTCGCAGTGGTAGGACCATAGCGGATGTGGTGATTCACAAGCGCTACCAGCGCAGTGCTAGCCGAGTACCAGCCAATTAGCGTTGGAATGCCCTATGCCAGCAGCCGTTCAACCTGCAGCATGTGCCGAACCTGATGCGCGATCGGGAACCGGAAGGCATCGCCCGCCTTGAAGCGGATGATCGGCCCTAGTGAGCTCGTCACCTTCATGCGGTTGAGGTCGGTGCTCCGGGCGCGTTCAAGCAGGACCAATTGCTCCTCGCATAGCGCGATGAACGCATCGATGCTCCGGAGCGATGCGCCCTTGTTGCGCGGCGGATCGAACATCCGCATGGTCTTCATGCGGTTGCGAATCGTGCCGTCTGGCTTCGGCTGCATGCCCTTGGTGAAGTAGTCGCCCAGCAGGCCGGGATAGAAGATGCTGTTCGGCTTCAATGAGGCGGCCTTCATGTCGAAGACCTTCTTCAAGCCGCGCACATAGATGCCGCTGCTCAGGTTCATGTGCTCGAATACCTCCAGCACATTCCATTGACCTGGCGCTGGCCGCAGCATCAACCGTTCGGCAGGCAGTGCGGCAATCTCCTTGGCGCGAGCGATCTGCCCGCGCACCGTTCCCTGCAACTCGTCGATGAGGTCTTGCGCATTCATGCCGCGAAGCAAACGTGGCGAGGTGCGTCCAGGGCTTGATGTGGATCAAGAACTACTTCCGCTTTCGCAGGCGGCTGAAGGTCTCGGGCGTCATGCGCAGATAGCTGGCGATGTCCTTCTGCGGCACCAGTTGAAGCAAATGCGGACTCCGGGCCATCAGCCGGTCGTAGCGTTCCTCAGCGCTCAGGCTGAGGAGTTCCACCTCGCGCACAGCGCGGCCTTGAATGAGCTCCTCAAGGATCAGGCGGCCCCAGCGCTCCATGATGGGCAGCTCGTGGTAGAGGCGCTGCAGGTCGTCGTAGGCAATGCCCACCAGCACGCTGTCGGTCACGGCGCTCACCTCGAAACGCGCAGGCTTGCGTGAGATGAATGATGCGAACTCGCCGCACCAGCTGCCATCGTACGCGAAGCCCACGCACAGGTCATTGCCATCGTGCGGGAACGAGAGTTTCTGCACGCCACTCTTCACGATGTAGAAGCGCTGCTCCACTTGACCGATCCCGCAGATGATGGAACCGCGCGTGAAGGCATGCTCCTGCCAGCAGGGACCTATGCGCGACCATTCCGCTTCGTTCAGCGGAACGTAGCGCTCGATGGTGCGTCGAACCAGCTCCATGGGCCGAAGATCACACGAAGCGCCGCAGCACGGCTTCCACCTGTGCCGCGTAACCGCCCCCGAACAGGTTCACGTGCACCAGTAATGGGTACAGGTTGCAGAGGTCCATGCGCTCTTCCCAGCCGCGCTCCATTGGCCATGCATCGTTGTAGACGGCATAGAAGCCCGGCTCGAATCCACCGAAGAGGCGCGTCATGGCGATGTCCATTTCGCGGTGACCGTAGTACACGGCAGGATCGATGAGCACCGGCTGGCCGCTCGCGTCGCTGAGGAAGTTGCCGCTCCACAGATCGCCGTGCAAGAGGGCGGGAGGCTCTGGCGGGAAGAGATCATGGAGTCTCGCGAAGAGCCGCTCGAAGCGGAAGGCCATGCCCACCTCCACGCGCTTGCGGTCATGGGCCATCTTCAATTGCGGCTCCAGCCGCTGATGGATGAAGAACGCCGGCCATTCCGATGCTGGGGTATTGGTCTGCCTCAGGGAGCCGATGTAGTTGTCCCTATCGAGCCCGAAACTGCTGGCCGAGTGGCGATGCACTGCGGCCAATCGCCTGCCGAATCCCTCCCAGAACCGCTCGCCCTTCAGGCCGCTATCGAGGTGCTCCATCAGCAGAAAGCTCACGTCATGCTCCTCCCCGATGGCAATTATTCGCGGAACGCGTATGGCACCGGTAGCCGCCAAGCGTCTCAAGCCATCTGCCTCGGCCTCGAACATCGAGGGAAAGCGGTCAGCGGCATTGAGCTTCACGAAGAAGGGGCCTGCGTTGGTGTCCAAGCGGAAGCAATCGTTGATGCTTCCGCCGCCCACGGGCTGTTCAAGCTGGATCTCGATGCGCCGCCCCAGCTGTGTGCCGAGGATATTGGCGAGGCATGCGGTCAATGAGGCGGTCATGCGCATTCGCTGCAAAGTTGACGGAGTTCGATTGAATCGACTTAAACTTGCGGCCCCGTTGCCATGACGGGGATGTTCTGGGGAATTAGCTCAGCTGGCTAGAGCGCTTGCATGGCATGCAAGAGGTCACCGGTTCGACTCCGGTATTCTCCACCGAAGGCAGCTCACAAGGCTGCCTTCTTCATTTCCGCAGCCTTCGTGGTCAGTCCGTTAGGGCGTCCCGCACCGCGTGCGGGAAGGCCACCGGTTCGACTCCGGTATTCTCCAAGGAAGGCAGCTCACTAGGCTGCCTTCTTTTTGGCCATCCGGCATGTTGAAAAATCCGTCCGCGTATTTGTGACGGGCGGGCTGCTGAAGAAGCCATCTTCGCCGCCCAGCGCAGGAGGTCAATGAGCCGCCGCGCCACGTGGAAGATCTTGAAAGGGCGGGAGGAGGCGGTTTTGGATTGATGCGACCTGCAAGGGCTTCATCAATGGTAGGTAGGGTAGTCCTTCTCCCCCCTTTCGCCACGGAACCAGGAGCATCAGCGGGCCGATGAACGCAAGAACGCGTAGGTGTCGTGCTGTGCATGCACCTGCGGCCTGCCTCGTAACGCGCGCCTGTATTGATTCGATTGCACCGCGTCCATGATTCGCGCTGTGGTGCCATCAGCCCATTGCAGCTCGAGCAGCTTCAGCACTTCATCGCGCAGCCGCTCGTCCAGCAGCGGGAAGGCCACTTCAACCCGCCGGTCCAGATTACGCCCCATCCAATCGGCGCTGCTGAGATAAGCCACCGGATCACCGGCATTGACGAACACGTATGCCCGCGCATGCTCCAGGTAGCGGTCAACGATGCTGATGGCCTCGATGCGCTCGCTCATGCCCGGAATCCCGGGCACCAGGCAACAGATGCCGCGCACGATCACGCGCACAGGCACTCCAGCCTGCGATGCATCGTAGAGCTTGCTGATCAGGGCTCGGTCCTCCAGGCTATTCAGCTTCAGGGTGATGCCAGACGCCTTGCCCAATGCCGCGTTGCGGATCTCCCGATCGATCAGGACCTCCATGGCATCGCGCAACCCCAGCGGAGCCACGAGCAGGTGCTGGGTGCGCGGCGGCTGTTTCTGGTCCTCCAGGTATCGGAACACCTGTTCCACCTCATCCGCGATGGCTTTCCGCGTGGTGATCAGGGCGCTATCCGTGTAGATGCGCGAGGTGCGCTCGTTGAAGTTCCCTGTGCCCAGGTACGCGTAGCGCGTGGATCCTTTCACGGTGCGCCGCTCGATGAGGCAGAGCTTGCTGTGCACCTTGAGGCCTTCGTACCCATAGTTGACGCGCGCACCAGCCTGTTCCAATCGTTCGCCCCACTTGAGGTTGTGGCCTTCGTCGAAGCGCGCCTGCACCTCCACGAAGGCCTGCACCTCTTTGCCGCGTCGCAAGGCCTCGAGCAGCGCCTCGCACACCTCGCTCTGCGGCGCCACCCGGTAAAGCGTGATCCGGATACGCCGAACGGCTGGGTCGCGGGCAGCCTGCATCAGCCATGCGGTGAACTGCCCGAAGTCGTGATAAGGATAATGCAGTAGCAGGTCGGCCTTCGCTGCGGCGGCGAATACCGTTGATCGGCGCAGCGCCGGATGCGCCATGGGCACCCATGGCATGAACCGCAACTCCGGTCGGCCCTTCACCGGTAGATCGTGCAGGTCGCTGAAGTGATGATAGCGTCCGCCGGGCACCATGTCGGCTTTCTCCAGTCCCAGCAGCTGGCGCAAAGCACGCACGGTGCGTTTAGGCATGCGCATATCGTAGAGCAAACGAGCTGGCACGCCGGTGAGGCGCTTACGAAGGCTCTTTCGAACCTTCTCTTTCACGGTACCCGCGAACTCCTCGTCGAGGTAAAGCTCGGCATCGCGCGATAGCTTGATGGCGTGGCACTCCAATACGCGGTGGCCCGCGAATAGCTCGGGCAGGCATAGGCGAACCACGTCGTCGAGGAAGATGATGGAGTCGCGCCCGCGCTTGTCCGGCACTGTGATGAAGCGCCCGAGCTCATGGCTGGGTATGTTCACCAGCATGAGCCGCTCCTTCCCATGGGCCTTGCCCTTCGGGCGGACGCGGCAGACGAAGTACAGTTTGCGGTCCTCGATGAAGGGCGCATTGCCGGCGCGCACCGCAGCGGTGAAGAGCTTCGGAAGGATGTCCTTGGCCGCATGAGCCATGACCCGAACAAGCTGCGCTGGCGTAAGCTGCTCTTCGTTGAGCAACCGAATGCCCTTGCGCCCAAGGGCAGGCAAAAGGCTGCCTCGCCACAAACGGCCGAACCGCTGCTGCTGGCCCAATGCCAGCGCGTTGATCCGGGCGATGCGCTTCTCCGGTGGCACATCGAGCGCCGCACGCGTTGATTTCCCCAAGCGCGCGAGGCTTCGGAGCGCGGCCACCCGCACGCGGTAGAACTCATCGAGGTTGCTGGAATAGATCGCGAGGAACTTGACGCGCTCGAGCAGCGGGTTGCGGGCATCCTCGGCCTCCTGCATCACGCGGTCGTTGAAGGCAAGCCAGCTGATGTCCCGATCGATGAAGCGATGCGGAACGGATTGAAAATCGAGCTTCTCTTCGGCTTTGAGCTTCTCGCGCAGGCGCTTGTGATTGATCCGCTTCTGCGCGCCGAAGCGGGACCGCGCCTGGATGGTATGGAAGGCATGGCCTTCGAGATAGGCGATGTTCTCCTTCATCCAGGCCCGCTTGCCGATGGCCTTGCCCAGCAAGGCCTCTCGCTCTTGCCGCAGCAATTCGCCACGTGCATCGAAATCGGCCTGACCCGCCTTGGCCGAGTCGGCATCGCGCAGGATGCGCTGCAGCAAGTTGCGCGGGCGAGCGCCAAATCGCGTGCTCATGATCAGGGAGCGCACGGTTCGTATCCGAGCTTCGGATTGCCGATGCTTGCGCAGGAAGTTTCCTGCCAATTCCGCGCTGCGCGCTTCGTGGTCCGCGTAGTCGAGGGCATAGCCCGCATCGTGGAAGAGCGCCGCGATCTCCAGGACCTCCAATTCGGCTGGGGTGAGCTTGCTTGCACGGCCCAGCGCCAGCGCGGTGCGGGTCACCGACATGGTATGCTCCAGGTCGTGGAAGCGCAGCAGTTTGGGCATGCGCCGGGCGAACCATTGGTGCACGTGCAGCCTGGCCTTTTCGATGATGGGGTTCGGAGCCGCCATGGCGCGCGAATGTACCCGCTGCTTGCACCCATCTATCTTGGCCGCACCTGCATGGAAGCCGAAGCCGCGCACAGCCTCTATCGCATGCTCGGCGGCGACCGTTTCGCATTCGTTTACGCGGGCTCGTTCGATGAGAGCCTTACCGCGCAGCTCATCCCGTTGGGCGAGGCGGCAGCAGCGGTCTCAGGCCGTCAGCGGGCGCAGCGCCAACGCTTGGCTTTCGTGATCGTGGAGGCCTATCAGAACATCACGCGGCATCGTGCATTTAAGGTCGATGGAGCGCGGGAATGCTCGTTCGCGGTGCGCGCACGCGCCGATTGCGACTCAGTGGCCGCGGTGAATCCGCTGAGCAACGATGAGGCCGGCGCCCTCAATGCCGCCTTGGGCCGATTGCGGGGCGCCACCTCGGACCAACTGCGCGCGCTCTTCCTGGCGCGCCTAAGCACGGGAGGAGCAACAGCGCGTGGCGGCGCCGGATTGGGATTGATCGAGATGGCGCGGAAGTCAGGTCAGGAATTGGGGCACCGCATCGTTCCCATTGATGCACAGCGCTCTTTGTTCCTGCTGCATGCCGCCCTTTCGCAGCCCGGTGCATCGACTGGAGAGGAGAAGGAGGCCATGGACCAGGACTTCGAGATACATGAGCGGGCAATCGCAATGGGGTTGACCGTTGCCATGCGATGCGGTGGCAATACGGCAGCACAGGAAGTGCTCTTGCGGATCCTGGAGCGTGAGATCAGCGATGGCGCTAGTGCTCTAAGAGCGGCGCAGGCATTCCTGGCCTCGGCCGCTTGGATGCAGGAGCATGGCCTGCTCAACGAGGCGCTCTTCTGCTTCGGCATGGCGAATGGCAGGCCCGTGACACGGGTTGTGTGGACGGCCGAGCCCGGCACCATGGCGGTTCTCACGGAAAAGGCGGCATCGGTCGCAGGGCTTTCGCGATTCGAGTTGGATCGGCTATACCGATCAGCGATTGCCCGCCAAAGCGATGAACCGCAGGCGCCCGATGCCGGGTTGATCGAGCTGATCCGCATCAATAGGGCGCCTTTGAGCATTGAGGCCACAGGGAGCATTGCATCCTTCGCGATGCATCTCTGATCCGCAGTGCTGCCCGGGCGATAACCGTTGCTCGTTCGCGCGCTGCCGCTTGGCATTCCTTCACAACCCATGCGCACTGATCGGCACAGGGTTCGGGTTGGAGCACGTAACCTGCATCATGCTCTACCTGCTCAAACAGACCTCCATCGCCCTAGCCCGGTTCGCCACTTGGTTCGACGCCCGCTTCGGCTGGTTCTTCACCAATGGGATGAAGGACCGCAATCATCAGCACCAGCAGCCGCTCAAAGCCTGATGCAGATGTTCTTCGCTTCGGTGAAGAAGCGAAGGGCCTCCTCTCCTCCCTCGCGGCCCACGCCGCTCTGCTTCATGCCGCCGAATGGCGTGCGCAGGTCACGCACCATCCAGCAGTTCACCCATACGATTCCGCTCCGCAATTCACGCGCCACGTGATGCGCGCGCTTCACATCGCTCGTCCAAAGCACGCTGGCCAGGCCATAGACCGAATCATTCGCGAGAGACAACGCTTGCGCCTCGTCGTCGAAGGGCTGCAGCGTCACCACAGGACCGAAGATCTCCTCTTGATTGGTGCGACATGCAGGCCCCAGGCCCTCGATCACCGTGGGTGCGATGTACCAGCCGCCAGCCTGGTCTCCTTCGAGCCGCACGCGCTCACCGCCGCAAAGCACGGTGCCGCCTTCCTCCCTTGCCAGCCTGATGTGGGCCAGCACTTTTTCCATGTGCGCCGCAGAGACCACGGCGCCGAGATCGCTCTTCGCATCGCGCGGATCGCCCACGCGCAAGGCCTTCACCCGCTCCACGAAAGCAGCCTTGAACCGCTCATAGATGCTGCGCTCCACCAGGATGCGCGAACCGCACAGGCAGATCTGCCCTTGGTTGCGGAAAGAGCTGAGCACCGTGGTTCGCAGCATCTCATCGAAATCGCAATCGGCGAACACCAGCACCGGGTTCTTGCCGCCCAGCTCGAGGCTGAGCTTCTTGAACATGGGCGCTGCCACCCGCGCGATCTCTGCGCCGGTGCGCGTGCCGCCGGTGAAACTGATGGCCGTGATCGAAGGGTGCGCCGTGATGGCTGCGCCCACCTTCTGGCCCAAGCCATGCACGATGTTTAGCGTGCCCGGAGGGAAGCCCGCTTCGCTGCACAGCTCGCTCATCATGAACGCCGTGAGCGGCGTCACCTCGCTCGGCTTGGCCACTACCGTATTGCCCGTTGCAAGGGCTGGTGCGATCTTCCACGTGAAGAGGTAGAGCGGCAGATTCCATGGGCTGATGCAGCCGACCACGCCAATGGGCTCCCGCTCGGTGTAATTCACCGCGACATCGTCCATCACATGCGCATCGGTGCGGGTGTGGAGGATGGCGGTGGCGAAGAAGCGCAGGTTCGAGACGGCGCGCGGGATGTCAACCTTGCGGGCGAGGTGAACGGGTTTGCCGTTGTCGCGGCTCTCGGCCTCAGCGAAACGGTCCACTTGCTGCTCGACCAGGTCGGCCAAGCGCAGCATCGCCTTGCTCCGGCCCTCTCGACCCAATCCTTGCCAAGCAGGAAGCGCAGCTTCAGCGGCTTCCACGGCAGCTTGCACATCGCGCTCATCGCTGTCGGCGATGCGCGCGAAAACGCGGCCGGTGGCGGGTTCATGATTATCCAGCCAGGTGCCACCGATGGATGGGCACAGCTGGTGGCCGATGAGGTTGAGGATCTCCTGCATGCGTGGCCGAAGGTAGCCTTGGCCATGGAGCGGTTTCCGGTTCCGTTCACAGTGGATGGTTGGCGAGGCAATGCAGCTGGTCGGGCACGGGCCAAGGGTGTCCGCTATCATCGCGCCGTGAGACAGCTGCTTCTTCTCGCGTGCAGTTGCTTGGCGGGGCTGCTGGCAGCTCAAGCGCCAGCCGGAGTTGTGCGCGGCGTTGTGCGCGATGCAGCCAGCGGCGCGCCTTTGCCGTTCGCGGCGGTGGTCCTGTGGCCGAGTGATCCGCAGCGCGGTGCGGCGGCCGATTCGCTCGGGCGATTCAGCATGGCCGATGTGCCTGTTGGAATCTACACGGTGAAGGCGAGCGCTGTGGGGTATGAAGCACTTGCATTGGGCGAGCAATGGGTGCGCAGCGGCAAGGAGACCGTAGTGGAGCTGACGCTTCATCCTTCGCGCATCGAATTGGAGGCCGTGGTGGTGGGCGTTGTGGACCGCTGGTGGGAAGGAAGGGTGCTGGATTCGCGCACCGTTACCGTGGAGCAAGGGCTTCGCTATCCTGCCATGTTCTTCGACCCGACACGCGTGGTCTCGGCAACGGCGGGCGTGGCCGTCACGAACGACCAAGCGAATCATCTCATGGTGCGCGGCAACTCGCCCAACGCGAACACCTGGTTGATCGAAGGCACCGAGATCGTGAGCCCGAATCACCTGGGCAATGCAGGCACAGCCAGCGACCTGCCCACGCTCAGCGGCGGTGGCGTGAGCATACTCAGCGCCCAGATGCTCGGCCCAATGCGATTGCGCACCGGGGTTATGCCCGCATCGCATGGCAATGCGCTAGGCGGCATCATGGACATGCAGTTGCGCGAAGGCAATCGCCAGAACCGCGAGTGGACCGCCCAAGCCGGGCTGCTCGGCCTCGACATCAGCACCGAGGGGCCGATCGGCAAAGGAGGCCGCAGTTTCCATCTGGTGAACTACCGCTACAGCACTCTCGGGCTCTTAAGTGCCATGGGCGTCGATATCGGCGATGAGGCTATCAGCTTCCAAGACCTTGCCGTGCACGGGGGAACCAAAATCGGCAAGCGCGGGGAGCTGCGCGTGTTCGGCATCGGCGGCATGAGCAGCAACGTGTTCAAGGCGAAGAGCGACACGGCACTCTGGCAGGAAGACAAGGATTCACGCGACATCACCTACACGAGCAGCATGGGCGCGGCAGGCGCAACGGTGATGCTGCCGCTCGGCGAGCGTGTGCTGCTGCGCGCCACAGCCGCGTGGAGCGCGGCGCAACAGGACCGGAAGGAAATTGAGAACGATACTTCGGCCTTCCAAACCGGTCCTGCATTCGCAAGCCTGTACGAGCGCAAGCTCAGCGGCCTCGCTCAGATCGAAGGTGCAGCTGGCGCACGACTCAGATACACTGTCGGCATCAGCGCCATGGAGCGCGCGGTGATCAACACGCTTTCGGATACGGCGGTGGGCTGGCTGCTGCGGCCTTTCGCGCAAGTGCGCTATAGCCTTTCGGACGGTGTGGAGTTGAATGCCGGATTCGCATTGAGCCACAGCACCATGGAGGCGCGCAGTTATCCGGAGCCGCGCGGCGGCATCCGTATTCGCGCGGGGAAACATGGCGCGCTAATGGCAGGCGCTGGCCTTCGCGCGCAATTGCCGCCCTGGCAGATCATCAATCAATACGCGTGGGTAACAACCGATCCGGAGCCGATCCCGGACAACCGCCGCTTGGAGATGCTGCAGTCGAAGGATCTCGTGATTGGCTATGAGCATCGCATCACATCAGCCGTCGCCGTGCGCATCGAGGCATACGCCCAGCGGATCGATGGCGTGCCCGCGCCCTGGCACATGCTCAATGCGGCACGGGGGAGTGCGATCACCAATGCGTGGGATGAGCCATGGTTCTACCCTTCCGAATCGACAGCCAGCGCGCAGAACAGGGGTGTTGAGCTGAGCGTGTCGCGTGCGTTCAGCAATGGCTGCTACTGGCAGGCGAATGGGAGCGCGTTTCGCAGCACCTACGAGGTGG
>DAORNP010000057.1:19431-21129 GCA_035441065.1 Flavobacteriales bacterium
GCGCACATGGGGAGCAGGGATACGGGCGCTGGGAGTCGGTGGTTTGCGCTACACCCCCGTGGAGGCGCAGAACCGCAGGGGCGCGTGGACCTTCATTGCGGGTGAGCCGTACTCCGCAAAGCTCAACGATGTTTATCGCATCGACCTGCGGGTGTACCTGAAGCGCGACAGCAACGGGCGCACGGGCCTCTGGGCCATTGATCTGCAGAATGCCACCAACGCGCGCAACGAGGCTTATCGCGCATTCGATTACCGCCGCGGCGCTTTCGTTACGCGCTACCAGCTCGGCCTCATCCCCAACCTCAGCTACCGCATCGAATTCTGACCCGCTCCCGCATGAAGTTCCTCAACGCATTCCTTGCTGTCCTCTTCTTCCTCTGCGCCGGCTTGCAGTACAACGACCCCGACCCCTTGCCATGGATGCTGGCGTACTCAATCGTCGCCACGCTTTGCGCGTTGGCTGCATTCGGCGGTTATTTCAAATGGATCACGGTCGGGGTCATCGTCGCGCTTGCCATCTGGATGTTCGCATTGCTCCCTGGCGTGATTGGTTGGGTCAGCGATGGCATGCCCAGCATTGCCGGTGCCATGAAGGCCGAGACCCCGTACATCGAGGAGACGCGTGAGTTCGGTGGACTGCTGCTGGCCATCGCAGCACTGGCGCACTTGTGGCGTCAAACCGTTGGCTTGAAGAAGCCGGAGGCCGAGGCCTAGGAACAGCCGGAAAAATCGAAAGGCCCCCACTTGCGTGAGAGCCTTCCGACCCCTTGTTGCGCTGTTCAGAGAACCAAAACCAAACCTCCTAGACAGCTCGATTAATATGTTGTCGCTCTTCGATGAGCGGAGCAGCGCGATTGCTGACGCCACAAAAGTACCGGCACCGCTTTCGGGGCTTGTGAAGGCCAAGTCAACGAACGTTAAAGACCGTTAACCATCTGCGGCACAGGCGCGCGTGCTAGTTTCGCTGGCATGGAAAAGCGCAGCATCACCGTGATGCTCGTTGCGATCGTGGTGGCGCTTGCGGGCCTGCTCCTGATGCAAGCCACATGGATGCGCGAAACGGTCCGTTTGCGCGAAGAGCAATTCGAGCAGAATGTGCTGAACGCGCTGCATCGTGTGAGCGATCGGCTGGAAGGCCTGGAGCGCATGCGCGAGCTGAGAGGGAATCGCAAGGGGAGGCGCATCCTCGCACGGCTCGATTCATTGCGCAGCGCGGCCCGCAAGCAAATGGCCCCGATCGGAACTAACGAGGATGTGCTCGCCATGGAGGGCCAATCGGATCTGCCCATCGAAGAGGATCGCGCGGGCAACGATTCCGATCAGTACGAGGCCATGATATCGGACCTGGTGCGCGGCATCCTTGCCGATGAGCTGGTTCGCGATATCCGCAAACGGATCGATCCAGTCGTCGTGGACAGCGTGCTGCGGCTTGAGCTCAGCGGCCTTGGAGTGGATGGGAGGCCGCGTTGGGCGGTCTATACCGTGCAGGGCAATCCTGTTCCGGGATTGGCGATGCCGGACAGTGCTGATCACCTGCTCGATAAACCGCCCTTCCGCGCACGTTTGTTCCGGCACGACCTCACCGGCGTGGAGCACTACCTGCATGTAGAGGCATCGCTGTCCAGATCAACCCTCTTGCGGGGCGCGTGGCCCATGCTACTGGTTTCCGTGCTCTTCGCAAGCATCATCGCTACGGCA
>DAORNP010000058.1:0-3535 GCA_035441065.1 Flavobacteriales bacterium
CACGCCCGAGACAGCGTAGTCGCCCAGCGCCGCGCTGTCGACGTTGACCGGAACGGCCATGGCCCGCATGCCGGAGATCCTCGCACAGGTTCATGAGCGTGCGGACCGGGAGCAGCTGCGCGAGCGCCGGTTGAAGCTGCGCAAGCGCATGCCGCCACTCGTCTTCGATGAAGTTTCGGTGATCGGTCTCCGGCGATCGCCTGCGCGCTACGCCATGCGCGTGCTTGAGCGCGCTGGCCAACCGTTGGATGCTGAGGGACTGAAGCGCGCCTATTTCCGGCTCATCGCTGATCACAACATCGCATCCCTCCATCCCAAAGCAACATTCAACCCGGCCACCGGGCGATTCGGGATGCGGCTCCAGGCCCGGAAGCAGAAGAACCTGGAGGTCCGCTTCGGCGGCATGTTCTCCTCTCGTCCAGTGAACACGGGCATGGCCGCGCTCCGCTACAACCTCTTCAGCCGAGCGAGCATGTACGCCATGGCCACCTCTTACTTCGGCAAGTACTACCAATCGGCGCAACTGCGCGTGCGCGCCGACCTGCCGACGATGCAGCCGATGTACCTCGAACCGATCTTCACGCTTCAGCGCTGGGATTACTTCAGCAGCTTCAGCACCTTCTTCGATGAGGTGCGACCCAGTTTCGTTGTGACGAAGGAGACCTGGGGCGGCTTGAATGCGGGCATGGGCTTGGGCAACAAGGGCCTGCTCCGCATCGATGCCAAAGTGGCGGAAACACGCGACAGCTATTACCAAACAGAGGATTTCACCGGACGGGATACAAGCGACATCACCTACTTCGATTTCGCCACTGGTGGCATCCTGCTCACGCGGAACTCGCTCAATCGCAAGCAGCACGCGAATGCCGGCGAAGCGCTGAGCGTTTGCTTACGCGGCTATTCAGGCCGTGAACGCACCATTGCAGGCAGCACACAGGAAGAGCCTGGCAGGCGATTCCACGCTGATCATGACTGGGTGATGCTGAAGGCGCGCTGGGACCAATACCTCCTTCCGCGCGGCAAGGTGCGCTTCGGGGTGCTGGCCGAAGGCGTGTTCAGCACCATGCCCATGTTCCAGAATTACTCCGCGAGCATCATTCGGGCACCGGCCTTCGAACCCACGCCCGAGAGCCGCACCTACTTCATGGAGCAATTCCGCGCACCCAAGTACCTGGCCGGCGGCGTGCGCAGCATCATCGCGGTCGCCCGTGAGCGATTCGACCTTCGGATCGAAGGCTATGTGTTCCAGCCCTATGAGCCCATCGTGCGCGGCGATGGCAACATGGGCACCACTGCAGCGGCGTTCTCCGAGCGCTACTACATCGGCTCCGGCTCTCTGATCTATCAGAGCCCCATCGGACCGGTGTGGTTCAACCTCAGCTACTTCGACCAGCTGCGCGAACCGTGGGCCTGGAGCCTCAACTTCGGTTACATCCTCTTCAACCAGCGCGAGCACGAATGATCACGCACGACCTGCTTGATGCTTATGAATCCGTTCAGGGCGACTACGAGAAGCTGCCTTGGGGCACGCGGCCGTCTGAGGAGTTGTGGGAAGCGGTGGATGGCCTCCTACTAGAGCTTCACCTGATTCAGCACGGCTACGCCGAAGACGGCTATGCGCGCCATGTAGAGCGGGAACTGAAGAAGCAATGCGCCGATGCGACCGTGATCGATCGGCTGAGGGCCATGCCGTTCTGAGCTGGAACGAAGAAGCCCCTCCATTCAGGAAGGGCTTCAACGGAAATTGATGAGGCTTAAGCCTGCGCTGCGGGGCCGCCGAAATTCATCGGGATCTCCGGCATCTCCGTTTCGCGGATCTGGCCATGCACCTGCTCGAACTTCTGGATGTTGTCCGCCAAGGCGCGCATGAGCCGCTTGGCGTGCTGCGGCGTGAGCAGGATGCGTGAGCGCACCTTCGCCTTGGGGACGCCGGGCATCACACGCACGAAGTCGAGCACGAACTCCGAGTTGCTGTGCGTGATGATGGCGAGGTTGCTGTATATGCCATCGGCCACTTCCTCGCTGATCTCGATGTTGAGCTGGTTAGGGCGGGGTTGGTTCTTATCGTCGGCCATGTTCCTTCTTGTTTGGTTTAGTGGGGGGCGCAAGCAGTGAGCGGCAAGTCATGGACTTGCCGCTCGCGATCTAGCTCTTTGCCGTTTGGAGCATTATTCATCGACCTCCTGCTCCTCGAGGCGCTCGGCCACCAGGCGCTGGTACTCATCCTTGTTGGCCACGAAGGTGCCCTGGTAAGCGCGCGCGCCGGTACCAGCAGGAATCAGGTGACCTACGATCACGTTCTCCTTCAGGCCCTTCAGGTGATCCTCCTTGGCGCTTACAGCCGCCTCGTTGAGCACCTTGGTGGTTTCCTGGAAGGAAGCCGCGCTGATGAAGCTCTCGGTCTGCAGCGATGCACGGGTGATGCCCTGGAGCATGGTGCGTGCTGTTGCGGGCTTCGCTGGACGGGCCTCCACGTCTTTTCGCTTGAGCCCACTGTTCTCATCGCGCAGCTTGCGCATGCTCACCATCTGACCCTCTTTCAAGGAGGTGCTGTCGCCAGCGTCGGTGACCACCATCTTGTCGTAGATGTTGTCGTTCTCCTCCATGAAGTCCACCTTGTTCACGCTCTGGCGCTCCAAGAAGCGGGTATCGCCCGGATCCTCGATCTCGACCTTGCGCATCATCTGGCGGACAATCACCTCGAAGTGCTTGTCGTTGATCTTCACGCCCTGCATGCGGTACACGTCCTGAACCTCATCAACGAGGTATTCCTGCACGCGGGTGGGGCCTTGGATGTCGAGGATGTCGCCGGGGCTGATGGAACCGTCGCTCAAAGGCTGACCGGCCTTCACGAAGTCGTTCTCCTGCACAAGGATGTGCTTGCTGAGCGGCACCATGTAGGTCTTCTTCTCGCCGGTGCGGCTCTCCACATAGATCTCGCGGTTACCACGCTTGATCTTGCCGTAGGAGATGATGCCATCGATCTCGCTCACGATGGCGGGGTTGCTCGGGTTCCGGGCCTCGAAGAGCTCGGTTACGCGAGGCAGACCACCCGTGATGTCACCGCCCTTGCCGCTGCTGCGCGGGATCTTCACCAGCACATCGCCGGCCTCGATCTTCTGGCCTTCCTTAACGATGATGTGGGCGCCAACGGGAAGGCTGTAGGTCTTCAGCTCCTCTTTGCCCTTGGTATCCATGATGCGGATCGTCGGGTTCTTTCGCTTGTCGCGGCTCTCGATGATCACCTTCTCCGCGAAGCCCGTCTGCTCGTCGATCTCCTCACGGAAGGTCGCGTTCTCTTCGATGCTCTCGAAGGCGAGCGTACCTGCGAATTCGGAGATGATGACCGCGTTGTAGGGATCCCAGGTGCAGATCAGGTCGTTCTTTTTGATGGCTTTGCCGCCCTTCAGGTACAAGTAGGCGCCGTAAGGCATGTTGCTCGTGGTGAGCACGATGCCGGTGTTGGCATCAACAATGCGCATCTCGGTACTGCGGCTGATGACCACTTCGGCGTCTTCGCCCTTGCGGTCCTTCC
>DAORNP010000058.1:3557-4967 GCA_035441065.1 Flavobacteriales bacterium
CCAGGATGCCGTCGTACTTCGCGCGGATCTCGCTCTGCTCGGTGATCTTGCCGGCAACACCACCCACGTGGAAGGTTCGCAGCGTGAGCTGTGTTCCCGGTTCGCCGATGCTCTGCGCTGCGATCACGCCGACTGCCTCGCCCAGCTGCACCATGCGGCCGGTGGCCAGGTTGCGCCCATAGCATTTGCCGCAAGCACCTTGCTTCTGCTCGCAGGTGAGCACGCTGCGGATCTCCACTTCCTCGATCGGGCTCTTGCCGATGACAGCTGTGATATCCTCGGTGATGAGGTCGCCGCTGCGCACAATCAGATCGCCGGTCTGCGGGTGGTACACATCATGCACCGCCACACGGCCCAGGATGCGGTCCGCGAGCGATTCCACCACTTCCTCGTTCTTGATAAGGGCGGTGGCCACCAGACCGCGAAGCGTTCCGCAATCATCATTGGTAATCACCACATCCTGCGCCACGTCCACGAGTCGGCGGGTGAGGTAACCGGCGTCAGCCGTCTTCAGAGCGGTATCTGCAAGACCCGTGGGTGGAGATGAAGTACTCCAGAATGGAGAGGCCCTCCTTGAAGTTCGAGAGGATCGGGTTCTCGATGATGTCCTGACCGCCGCCGCCGCCGCTCTTCTGGGGCTTGGCCATCAGTCCGCGCATGCCGCTGAGCTGACGGATCTGCTCTTTGGATCCGCGGGCGCCGCTGTCCATCATCATGTAGATGGAGTTGAAGCCCTGCTTATCGCTCTTGATGCGCTCCATCAGCGAGAAGGTCACCTTGCTGTTGGTGTGCGTCCAGATGTCGATGGTCTGGTTGTAGCGCTCATTGTTGGTGATGAGGCCCATCTCGTAGTTGTTGGTGACCTCGTCCACCTCGGTTTGGGCGGCCTTCACCACCTTCTCCTTGTTGTCGGGCACCACCACATCGTCGAGGTTGAAGCTCAAGCCGCCGCGGAAGGCGCTCATGAAGCCCAGCTCCTTGATGTCGTCGAGGAATTGCGCGGCACGGGCCACACCGGTCTCCTTCATCACCATGCCTATGATGTCGCGGAGCGCCTTCTTGGTGAGCACATCGTTGATGAAGCCGCACTCATCGGGCACCACTTCGTTGAAGAGCGTGCGCCCGCAGGTGGTCTCGATCATCTCGGCCTTGCCCGTCTTCGGATTCATCCAACGGAGCTTCAACCAGGTGTGCAGGTCGAGGCGGCCTTCGTTGTAGGCGATGATCACTTCCTCCGGGCTGTAGAAGGTCATGCCTTCGCCCTTCATCTTCCGTTCAGCATCGCTCTTGCGGCCCTTGGTGATGTAATAGAGGCCTAGCACCATGTCCTGGCTGGGCACCGCGATGGGGGCGCCATTAGCCGGGTTCAGGATGTTGTGGCTGGCGAGCATGAGCAGCTGCGCCTCCAGG
>DAORNP010000058.1:4981-10476 GCA_035441065.1 Flavobacteriales bacterium
AGTTGCCCAACGGCACGTGAACAGCCATCTGGTCACCGTCGAAGTCGGCGTTGAAGGCGGTGCAGACCAGCGGATGCAGCTGGATGGCCTTGCCCTCGATGAGCTTGGGCTGGAAAGCCTGGATGCCGAGGCGGTGCAGCGTAGGGGCACGGTTCAGGAGCACAGGGTGGCCCTTGAGCACGTTCTCCAGGATGTCCCACACCACGGGCTCCTTCTTGTCCACGATCTTCTTCGCGCTCTTAACGGTCTTCACGATGCCCCGCTCGATGAGCTTGCGGATGATGAAGGGCTTGAAGAGCTCGGCGGCCATGTCCTTGGGCAGACCGCACTCGTGCAGCTTCAGCTCGGGACCCACCACGATCACGGAACGGGCGCTGTAATCAACACGCTTACCGAGCAGGTTCTGGCGGAAACGACCCTGCTTGCCCTTGAGCGAATCGCTCAGCGATTTCAGCGGGCGGTTGCTCTCGCTCTTCACGGCGCTGCTCTTCCGGCTGTTATCGAAGAGGCTGTCGATGGCCTCTTGCAGCATGCGCTTCTCGTTGCGCAGAATCACCTCCGGGGCCTTGATCTCCACCAAGCGCTTGAGGCGGTTGTTGCGGATGATCACGCGGCGATAGAGGTCGTTGAGGTCGCTAGTGGCGAAACGGCCGCCATCGAGGGGGACCAGCGGACGCAGCTCGGGCGGAATTACCGGCACCACCTTCACGATCATCCACTCGGGGTTGTTCGGGCGGCGGGAGTTGGCGTCGCGGAAGGCTTCCACCACGTTGAGCCGCTTAAGCGCTTCGTTCTTGCGCTGCTGGCTGGTCTCGGTATTGGCCTTGTGGCGCAGGTCGTAGCTGAGGCTATCCAGGTCGAGGCGCTTCAGCAGGTCGTGCAGCCCCTCGGCGCCCATCTTGGCGATGAACTTGTTCGGGTCGCTGTCGTCGAGATACTGGTTGTCCTTACCGAGTTGCTCTAGGATATCCAAGTACTCCTCTTCGGTAAGGAAGTCCAGGTATTGAACCGGATTGCCCTCCTTGTTCACAGCCTTGCCGGCGCTGATCACCACGTACCGTTCGTAGTAGATGATCTGATCGAGCTTCTTGGTGGGCAGGCCCAGCAAATAGCCGATCTTGTTGGGCAGGCTGCGGAAGTACCAGATGTGGGCAACGGGCACAACCAATTGGATATGGCCCATGCGCTCGCGGCGCACCTTCTTCTCGGTAACCTCCACACCGCAGCGGTCGCACACGATCCCCTTGTAGCGGATGCGCTTGTACTTGCCGCAGTGGCATTCGAAATCCTTCACCGGGCCGAAGATCCGCTCGCAGAACAGGCCGTCGCGCTCGGGCTTGTACGTGCGGTAATTGATGGTCTCAGGCTTGATCACCTCGCCGTGGCTGCGCTCGAGGATCTGCTCGGGGCTGGCCAGGTTAATGACGATTTTGCTGAAGTTGCTATTGAGCTTGACGTCCTTCTTCATGTGCTCGCTATGGTGCTAACGTTCGTTCGGACAACTGCTTCCAATTGGGTCACTCGAGTGACACGTTCAGGGCCAGGCCACGCAGCTCGTGGAGCAGCACGTTGAACGATTCGGGGATGCCCGGTGTCGGGAGCGGCTCACCCTTCACGATGGCTTCGTAGGCCTTGGCGCGGCCCATGACGTCATCGCTCTTCACGGTGAGGATCTCTTGCAGGATGTTGGCGGCTCCGAAAGCCTCCAGCGCCCACACTTCCATCTCACCGAAGCGCTGGCCACCGAACTGGGCCTTGCCGCCGAGCGGCTGCTGGGTGATGAGGCTGTAGGGTCCGATGGAACGTGCGTGCATCTTATCGTCCACCATGTGGGCGAGTTTGATCATGTAGATCACGCCCACCGTAGCAGGCTGATCGAAACGAACGCCCGTGCCGCCATCGGTGAGGTAGGCCTTGCCGCTGCGCGGGATGCCTGCTTCGTCCGTTTCGGCATTGATCTGGTCGATGGTGGCGCCATCGAAGATCGGTGTGGCGTATTTGCGTCCCAGCCTCTTGCCAGCCCAGCCCAATACCGTCTCGTAGATCTGGCCCAGGTTCATGCGGCTCGGCACGCCCAGCGGGTTCAAGACGATATCCACCGGGGTGACGTCCTCGAGGAAGGGCATATCGGCATCACGGACAATCTTGGCAACGATGCCCTTGTTACCATGGCGACCGGCCATCTTATCACCCACCGTGAGCTTGCGCTTGGCAGCCACGTACACCTTCGCCAGCTTCACGATGCCTGCAGGCAATTCGTCGCCGATGCTCACGGTGAACTTCTTGCGCTTGTATGCGCCGCTGATATCGCTGAAGCGAATGGTGTAGTTGTGGATGAGCTGGCGCACGAGCTCGCTCTTGCGCTTGTCGGCCACCCAATCGGTGGGGTCCACGGTGATGAAGTCGATGCCCGCGAGCACCTTGGGACCGTACTTGGTCCCCTTCTTCACCTGCTCTTCCTTGTACTTGTTGAAGACGCCATTGCTGTTCTCGTTGCCGATCAGCAGCATGAGCTTCTCCACCAACAGGTTCTTCAGACTGCCCAGTTCCTTCTCCTCCTCCTTTTCGATCTGCTCCAGGATGCCCTTCTCGTTGCCCTTGGCCTTCTTGTCCTTCACGGCGCGGCTGAATAGGCGCTTGTCGATCACGATGCCCTTGGCACCGGGAGGCGACTTCATGCTGGCGTCCTTCACATCGCCGGCCTTATCGCCGAAGATGGCACGCAGCAGCTTCTCCTCAGGGCTTGGGTCGGTCTCGCCTTTCGGCGTGATCTTTCCGATGAGGATATCGCCTTCCTTGATCTCCGCCCCGATGCGGATCAGGCCGTTCTCATCGAGGTCCTTCGTGGCCTCTTCGGAAACGTTGGGGATATCGCTCGTGAGTTCCTCCAGGCCGCGCTTGGTATCGCGCACCTCCATGATGTATTCATCGATGTGGATGGAGGTGAAGATGTCCTCGGAGGCGACGCGCTCACTGATCACGATGGCATCCTCGAAGTTGTAGCCCTTCCAAGGCATGAAGGCCACCTGCAGGTTGCGACCGATCGCCAGTTCACCATCCTGTGTGCCGTAGCCCTCGCAAAGGGGCTGGCCCTTGCTCACCTTCTCGCCCTTGCGCACGGTGGGGCGCAGGTTCATGCAGGTGCTCTGGTTGGTCTTGCGGAACTTGGTTAGGCGATACTCCTTCTCGTCGCCCTCGAAGCTCACGATGCGCTCTTCATCGCTTCGCTTGTAATCCACTACGATGCGGTCGCTGTCCACGTACTTCACGATGCCTTCGCCTTCGGCGGTGATCAGCACGCGGCTGTCGCGTGCCACGAGCTCCTCGAGACCGGTGCCCACGATAGGCGCCTCAGGGCGAAGCAGGGGAACAGCCTGGCGCATCATGTTCGAGCCCATCAGCGCGCGGTTGGCGTCGTTGTGCTCGAGGAAGGGGATCAGCGAAGCAGCGATGGATGCGATCTGGTTGGGACCCACGTCCATGAGGTGCAGCTCTTTCGGCTCCACCACTGGGAAATCACCCATCAGGCGGGCCTTCACGCGCTTGGTCTCGAACTCACCCTTCTCGTTGATCGCGGCATTCGCCTGCGCGATCATGAGGTTGTCCTCCTCCTCGGCGCTCAGGTAGGTCACCTCTCCGTTCATTTCAACCCGGCCATCCTTCACGGAGCGGTACGGGGTCTCGATGAAGCCGAGGTTATTGATCTTGCTGTACACACACAGCGAGCTGATCAGACCGATGTTCGGTCCTTCAGGCGTCTCGATGGTGCAAAGGCGGCCGTAGTGCGTGTAGTGAACGTCGCGTACCTCGAAACCGGCACGCTCACGGCTGAGGCCACCGGGTCCAAGAGCCGACATCCGGCGCTTGTGGGTGATTTCGCTCAGCGGGTTGGTCTGGTCCATGAACTGGCTCAGCTGGTTCGTTCCGAAGAACGAGTTGATCACCGAGCTCAGGGTCTTGGCATTGATCAGGTCGGTAGGCGTGAACACCTCGTTGTCGCGCACGTTCATGCGCTCGCGTATGGTGCGGGCCATGCGGGCCAGACCCACGCCGAATTGGGCATGCAGCTGCTCACCAACGGTGCGCACGCGGCGGTTGCTCAAGTGGTCGATGTCGTCCACATCGGCCTTCGAGTTCACCAGCTCGATCAGGTACTTGATGATGAAGATGATGTCCTCCTTGGTCAATACGCGCACACTGAGCTCGCTCTGCAGCCCCAGCTTCTTGTTGATGCGGTAGCGGCCCACTTCACCGAGGTCGTAGCGCTGTTCGCTGAAGAAGAGCTTATCGATCACGCCGCGAGCCGTTTCCAGATCGGGTGGCTCGGCGTTGCGCAATTGGCGATAGATCACCTCAACGGCCTCCTTCTCTGAGTTCGAAGTGTCCTTCTGAAGCGTGTTGTAGATGAGCGCGTAGTCGGCCGCGTTTATGCCCTGCTTGTGCAGGATCACCGTCTTGGCGCCGCTCTCCACGATCTGGTCCACATGGAACTCTTCGATCACGGTCTCGCGGTCGATCAGCACTTCGTTACGCTCGATGCTCACCACCTCGCCGGTGTCCTCATCCACGAAGTCCTCCACCCAGCTCTTCAGCACACGGGCTGCGAGTTTGCGGCCCACGGCCTCCTTGATGGCGGCCTTGGTCACCTTGATCTCATCGGCCAAGCCAAAGATCTCCAGGATCTGTTTGTCGCTCTCGAAGCCGATGGCTCGCAAGAGCGTGGTCACAGGCAGCTTCTTCTTACGGTCGATGTAGGCATACATCACACCGTTGATGTCCGTGGCGAACTCGATCCACGAACCTTTGAAGGGAATCACACGGGCACTGTACAGCTTGGTCCCGTTGGCGTGGCGGCTCTGGCCGAAGAACACGCCAGGGCTGCGGTGCAGCTGGCTCACCACCACACGTTCGGCGCCGTTCACCACGAAGCTGCCGCGCGGGGTCATGTAGGGGATCTGGCCCAGATACACGTCCTGCACGATGGTCTCGAAGTCCTCGTGCTCCGGATCGGTGCAATAGAGCTTCAGCTTCGCCTTCAGCGGTACGCTGTAAGTGAGGCCGCGCTCAATGCACTCATCGATGGCATAGCGCGGGGGGTCGATGAAGTAATCGAGGAACTCGAGCACGAACTGGTTGCGCGTGTCCGTGATCGGGAAGTTCTCATTGAAGACCTTGAAGAGGCCTTCGGTCTCCCGATGCTCGGGGAGAGTGTCAATCTGGAAGAACTCCTCGAAGCTCTTGAGCTGGATCTCCAGGAAATCCGGGTAGTCGATGCCGAATTTGCTGGAGCCGAAGTCGATGCGCTTGCCTTTCTTGATGGTCTTCGCCTGGGCCATGTGGGGTGATCGGGGAATGGAAGACGTGCGTTTCGTTGATCCTTACTGATACTGGCCGAACCGCGCTGGATCGAAGCGCGGGCGACGGCGGCGCAGAGCGCCGTGGTATGCCTACTGCATTACAGCACGACGGGGAAGGTCCCGTGCGGGACCTTCCCA
>DAORNP010000058.1:10486-10761 GCA_035441065.1 Flavobacteriales bacterium
TCAGCGGTCCGGCCTGCTCAATGCGTGCTGCGGAAGTTCTTACTTAACCTCAACTTCGGCGCCGGCTTCCGTGAGTTGCTGCTTCAGGCCTTCAGCGTCCGTCTTGGACACGCCTTCCTTCAGCGGCTTGGGAGCGCCGTCCACCAAGTCCTTGGCCTCTTTCAGGCCCAGGCCAGTGAGCTCCTTCACGAGCTTCACCACGGCGAGCTTGTTGGCGCCGCCAGACTTGAGGATCACGTCGAAGCTGGTCTTCTCTTCGGCAGCGGCGCCGCCAC
>DAORNP010000058.1:10828-13933 GCA_035441065.1 Flavobacteriales bacterium
CTTCAGGTAAGTGGCGAGTTCGTTCACCTCTTTCACGGTGAGGTTGACGAGCTGGTCGCCAAGTGCTTTGATGTCTGCCATTGTTCGGGGTTGTTGCGGTTAGTTCGTGGAAGCGGACTGTGCGTAACGCGTTTGTTGGAGCGGGGAAGACCCCGCCACAAGTGTCTTAGGCTTGGGCGCGCTCTTCGAGTGCCTTCACCAGGCCAGCGATCTTTTGGCCACCGCTGCCTTGCAGGCCGCCAATGACGTTCTTGATCGGGCTCTGGAGCAGAGCGATGATGTCGCCGATGAGTTCCTCCTTGCCTTTGAGGTTCGCCAACATGGCAATCTGGTCGTCTCCGATGAAGACGGCCTCGTCGATCCATGCGCTCTTGAGCTGGGGCTTGGGCACCACATCCTTCGGAGCGGGGTGCTTCTTGCGGAAATCCTGGATCAGCTTCGCAGGAGCGTTGCCCTTGTCGGCGAACATCACTGCGGTCTGACCGGCAAGCGTGGGGAACAGGGCGCTGTAGTCCTTGTCCTCGATGCGCTCCATCGCCTTCTGCAGCAAGGTATTCTTCACCACCTTCATGCGGATGCCATTGGTGTGGCATGCGCGGCGCAGGTTGCTGGTGGCCTCGGCCGTCAGGGCGCTGGCGTCAGTGAGGTAAAGCACATTGGTGGCCTTGATCTCGCCGATCAGCTCGGCGATGGCGGCGTCTTTCTGGGTGCGGGTTGCCATGGTCGTATCGGGTTTAGGCCACTTGGACGGTTCGGGTATCGACCTTCACGCCGGGGCTCATGGTGCTGCTAACGGTGATGCTCTTGATATAGGCGCCTTTGGCGGTGCTGGGCTTCAGCTTCACCAAGGTCTGCAGCAGCTCGTGCGCGTTCTCGCTGAGCTTGGCCGCATCGAAGGAGGCCTTGCCGATCACCGCGTGGATGATCCCGGCTTTATCCACCTTGAAATCGATCTTGCCGGCCTTCACCTCCTTCACGGCCTTGGCCACATCCATGGTCACGGTACCGGTCTTGGGGTTGGGCATCAGGCCGCGGGGACCGAGCACCCGGCCCAGCGCACCCACCTTGGCCATCACAGCAGGAGTGCAGATAATCACATCCACATCGGTCCAGCCGCCTTTGATCTTCTCCACATAGTCGTCGAGGCCGGCCATATCGGCGCCAGCAGCCATCGCCTCCTCGCATTTTGCGGGGTCGGCCAGCACCAGCACCTTCACGGTACGGCCGGTGCCATGGGGCAGGCTCACTGTGCCGCGCACCATTTCGGTGCTCTTCTTGGGGTCAACTCCCAGCCGCACCGCGATGTCGACCGTAGCGTCGAACTTGGTGGTGCTCACTTGCTTCACGATCTGCGTTGCCTCCGGGAGGCTGTAGATCTTGGCGGTATCGAACTTGGCCAACGCCGCCTTGCGCTTCTTGGTGATGTTGCTCATGGCGTGGTTGGTTAGAAGGGCTTCTCGCCGGTTACGGTAACACCCATGCTGCGTGCTGTGCCAGCCACCATGCTCATGGCGCTGTCAAGGGAGAAGCAGTTCAAGTCGGGCATCTTGTCCTGCGCGATTGCGCGGACCTGATCCCAAGTGATGCTGCCCACCTTCTTGCTATGCGGGACGCCGCTGCCGCCCTGAATCTTGGCTGCATCGATGATCTGCACCGCCGCGGGCGGGGTCTTGATGATGAAGTCGAACGACTTGTCGGCGTAAACCGTGATCACCACGGGCAGCACTTTGCCGGCCTTGTCCTGCGTCTGCGCGTTGAAGCGCTTGCAGAATTCCATGATGTTCACGCCCTTGGCGCCCAGTGCTGGGCCGATGGGGGGCGAGGGGTTGGCCGCTCCGCCTTTTACTTGGAGCTTGATTAAGCCTGCGATCTCCTTTGCCATTCTTCGGGGGTTGTGTCCTGATTAGCGCCTTCCTCTCGGTTGGCTCGGACGGGTTTGCCTTTCTCTTCTGTTGATCATGGCGACCTGATGAATCGCCGTTGCAATTGCTGTTACACCTCCTTTTCTACTTGCATGAAGCTGAGTTCCAGCGGTGTCTTCCTTCCGAAGATCTTCACCATCACCTTCAGCTTCTTCTTGTCCTCGTTGATCTCTTCCACCACGCCATTGAATCCGTTGAACGGCCCATCAATCACCTTCACGCCCTCACCGACGTGGTATGGATTCACGCTGGTGGCTTCTGCATCGGCCAACTCATCAACGGTGCCAAGGATGCGATTCACCTCCGATTGGCGCAATGGCACGGGGTCACCGCCCTTCTCTGCACCCAGGAAGCCGATCACATTCGGAAGATTCTTGATGCTGTGAGCGATCTCGCCAGTGAGGTCGGCCTCCATGAGCACGTACCCTGGGAAGAAGTTGCGCTCCTTGCTCACCTTTTTCCCATCGCGGATCTGGTAGAACTTCTCCATGGGGATGAGCACCTGCGCGATGCGGTCCTTCATGCCCTTGGTACGTCCCACCTCCATGTCGATGAGTTCCTTGACCTTCTTCTCCTTGCCGGAGATGGCCCGCACCACGTACCACTTCTTTGTGATCGCCTCAGCCATGGCCTAGGATGCGAGGAATTTGTAGATGAAACCGAGCATTCCTTTCCAGAAGCCGGTGTCGGTGGCCCCCATGTTCTGCGCTCCGAACACGAAATCCATTACGAAGATGATGAGCGAGAGGATGAGCGCTGAGACGAGCACCACAATGGCGCTGCTCTGGAGCTCCTTCCACGTGGGCCAGCTCACCTTGTTCATGAGCTCGTTGTAGCTCTCGCTCAGGTATGTCTTGAAGCTTGCCATCGTTGGTTGTGGTTCGGCTTGGGCACGGGTGGCAGGAATCGAACCCGCAGCCTAAGGTTTTGGAGACCTTCGCTCTACCAATTGAGCTACACCCGTGTGTGAGGTCACTTCGTTCATTTCGGCGGCGAAGGCCGGCCCGGTTTCCCGAGCCGGCCTTACCACCTGTGGATTCAATTACTTGATGATCTCGGTCACCTGTCCGGCGCCCACGGTTCGGCCACCCTCGCGGATAGCGAAGCGGAGGCCCTTATCCATGGCGATCGGCACGATCAGCTTCACGGTGATGCTCACGTTGTCGCCAGGCATGATCATCTC
>DAORNP010000058.1:14076-18277 GCA_035441065.1 Flavobacteriales bacterium
GTGCGGGGTGATGCTGCCGGGGGCGGCGATCACCATTCCGCGACGGATGTCGGTCTTCTCGATGCCACGGAGCAGAAGGCCGCAGTTATCGCCAGCCTCGCCGCGATCCAGGAGCTTGCGGAACATCTCAACACCGGTGCAGGTGCTGGTCATCTTCTCCTCCTGCATGCCGATGATCTCGACGTTATCACCCACTTTCACCACACCGGACTCGATACGTCCAGTAGCCACGGTACCGCGACCGGTGATGGAGAACACGTCCTCAACGCTCATGAGGAAAGGCTTCTCGGTCTCACGGGGAGGCACGGGGATCCATGCGTCAACCGCATCCATGAGCGCCATGATGGTATCGACCCACTTAGGCTCGCCATTGAGGCCGCCCAGCGCGCTGCCGCGAATCACGGGGGTGTTGTTGCCATCGTACTGGTAGAAGGTGAGCAGTTCACGGATTTCCATCTCCACGAGGTCGAGGAGCTCGGGATCATCCACCATGTCCACCTTGTTCATGAACACCACAATCTTGGGCACGCCTACCTGACGGCCAAGCAGGATGTGCTCGCGGGTCTGAGGCATGGGGCCGTCTGTGGCAGCCACCACCAGGATAGCGCCATCCATCTGTGCGGCACCGGTCACCATGTTCTTCACATAGTCGGCGTGGCCAGGGCAGTCAACGTGGGCATAGTGCCGGTTGGCCGTCTCGTATTCCACGTGCGCCGTGTTAATGGTGATGCCGCGCTCTTTCTCCTCGGGGGCATTGTCGATGGAGTCGAAGCTGCGCACCTCGCTGAGGCCTTTTGAGGCCAGCACAGTGGTGATTGCTGCGGTAAGGGTCGTCTTACCGTGGTCAACGTGGCCGATGGTGCCGATGTTGACGTGGGGCTTATCCCGCTTGAAAGTCTCCTTTGCCATGGTCTTTCGGTCGTTGTGGTGTTTACTCTTCTGTCCTTTCGTTCTGCTGTACCGGCCACCCTCTTGCGAAGGTTGATTTAGATGCTGCTCTTCGGCTGCTCGCTGACGGAGCCTTTGACGGGAATTGAACCCGTGACCTCTTCCTTACCAAGGAAGTGCTCTACCCCTGAGCTACAAAGGCCTGACTTCCTTCTTTCTTGGTTGAGCGGGAGACGAGATTCGAACCCGCGACATTCAGCTTGGAAGGCTGATGCTCTACCAACTGAGCTACTCCCGCGTTTGGAACGTTTCCCGGGTGAATCCAGAATCCATGGGTGCCTGGAAGCGGCACCGGAGGCTCCGTGTGAAGTGGTGGGGAGAGCAGGATTCGAACCTACGAAGCTGTGAAGCAGCAGATTTACAGTCTGCCCCCGTTGGCCACTTGGGTATCTCCCCTTTTCGGCATCACGGAGCCAATGGACGGATTCGAACCCCCGACCTGCTGATTACAAATCAGCTGCTCTACCAGCTGAGCTACATTGGCCTGTACAACAAGGAAAAGAACGGTTCCTTCCCCTCCTCTTCGCCAATAGGCTCCGATTTGGGCGGGCAAATGTAGAAAAGAACCGTTCCCTCCCAAACGTTTCAAGCGCTTTTGGCACGAGCCATGATGCGCACGACCCGAAATACGTCATCCGGAGCACCGTCAGCGCCCGCGGTTCCGCATGATTTGGTTGCGCAGGGCCTCTGCGGCATCGGTGGTAGCCTCCTCGAAGGTCTTGCCTTGGCGCTTCGCGAAGAGGTCGTTGCCCGGCACGGCCAGGCGGACCTCAACCACCTTGTTCTCTCGCTCATCGCCATCGTGATCCAGCCGCAGGTAAACATCGGCCGAATGGATGCCATCAGTGAATTGCGTGAGTTTCAGAAGCTTATCCTGAATGAAGTCGATGAGCTTGCGATCAGCGTCGAAATGGATGGATTGCACGTTGAGCTTCATGTTGGGTGATTTCGTTGTTGTCAGACGCCTCTTCGTCCTCCGCGCGGATGCGCTTGGATGTGGGCCTTCTTGAGTTTTTCTGCGGTGTTGTGGGTGTACACCTGGGTTGCTGCCAGCCCGGCATGCCCTAGAATCTCCTTTACGGCATTGAGGTCGGCGCCCCTATTCAGCATGTGTGTGGCAAAGGTGTGGCGCAGCACATGTGGGCTCCGCTTTTCCTGCGTGGTTGCCTGTCCGAGGTGGTGCCTCACGAGTCGTTGTACGCCGCTACGCGATAGCGGTTTTCCATCGGACTTCAAGAGCAATGGACGCTGCCTTTCAGCAATAGCCGCTGGTCGTCCCTCAACATGTGCGCGTAATCGTTCCACAAGACCTTGGCCAATAGGCACGATACGCTCCTTGTTGCGCTTGCCCAAGAGTCGCAAAGTGCCGGAGCGACCATCGAAGTCACCCACCTTCAGTCCGAGGAGTTCGGCCAAACGCATGCCCGTGCCGTATAGCAACTCGAGTACAAGCAGCTCGACCTGCTGCTTCGGGTCGCTGCTTATGGCCTCCGCAGCGAAAACCTTCTCCATTCGGCCCTCTTCCACGAATTCCGGCAGCCGCTTGGGCATCTTGGGCGCATCGATAAGGTCGGTGGGATCCGCCAGTGCCGCACCCACCTGACGCGCGAAGCGGAAGAAACCGCGGATGGCGCTCAATCGGCGATTCACGGTGCGCGCTGACTCGCCGGTCTCCATGCGGGCCATCACCCAGTACCTGATAAGCTGCCCATCGGCATCTTCAATCCTTGGTGTGCCGTTCTCGCCCAAATAGGCCATGAAAAGGTCTAGGTCCGCCTTGTAGGCCGCCACCGTATGCGCGCTCACGCGCCGCTCGTGGGCAAGGTGCTCCAAGTACCGATTGATGAGCATGCCGGTTCGGCGAAAGGTAAGCGCTAGAAATGCCGAAGGCGGGAGCGCCTCAGCCCTCCCGCCTTCGCGAACATGCAATGACCCTTACTCCTGTGCGGTCTGGAGCTGCAACTTGTAAGCAGCACGGATGAGCTCCTTGCGGCGCACAACAGAAGGCTTGGTGAAGCTCTGGCGCTTGCGCAGCTTGCGCATGGTGCCAGTGCGCTCGAACTTCTTCTTGAACTTCTTGAGCGCCTTGTCGATGCTCTCGCCTTCTTTGACCGGGATGATCAGCATGGTCGGTGTCCGTTTTTCAATCGGGGCGGCAAATATAGGTGCGTGTTCCGAAGTCGCAAACGATTCATTCAGCGACCCAAGAGTTCAGTCAGCCTCGCCTCCAGTGCATCGGCACGGAGCCCCTTGTCCAGCACCTTGCCCTCGCGGTCGAGCAGGACCGTATAGGGAATGCCGCTTACGCCATATTCCTGAGCCGCCGCATTGTTCCAGAACTGCAGGTCACTGATGTGCTTCCAAGGCAGACCATCGGCTTTGATGGCTTCGACCCAAGCGGCGTGGTCGCGATCGAGCGAAACGCCAAGGATCTCGAAGCCCTTCTTGTGAAAGCGCTCGTAAACGCGCTTCACGTTCGGGTTCTCGATACGGCATGGGCGGCACCAACTCGCCCAAAAATCGATCAGGACCACCTTTCCACGCAGCTGACTCAGCGCGAAGGTTCCCCCATCAGGTGTATTCTGCCTGATCTCGGGGGCCTCGCTGCCAACCGGCAAAAGGTTGCTCAAACGCTTCATCTCTTCCTCCTGCGCCTTCATCATGACCATTTCCTGCTCATAGCGGTCCACATTCTCCCGGAAGCTGCGGAAGAATCCGGATTGAGGCATCGTCTTGCGAAGCTCATCACGCACTTCCTTGAAGAGCTCGAATTCCTGTTGGAAGTTCAAGCGGCCGAGAACGCTGATGGCCACAGGCGAACCCTTGTTCTCCCGAACGAACTGAATGCAGCGTTCATAATGGTCCGCGCTGGTGGCGTTCAACTCGTCAAGATTGGCTTGGTTGGTTGGATCCTTGCCGAGCGCTGCGCGCAAGCCCTCCATCTTCAGCTCGTAGCCTACTGATTCAGCTTGGAAGCGCAGCATGGCGTCGGTGTGGCGTGATCCGCTCATGCTCTTCGGTGTCCCGAGAAGCCCGACCTGTGCTTCGATGCTCAACCCCTCAGCGCTGTCGAGCACAACGATGATCTGTTCGCTGCCAACCCCGATCCGATAGAAATCGAGAGGTAGGGCTGGGACGTTGATCGTGCCCTTCCCGGAACCATCGAGCTTGACGGAATCCACATGGAACGGCCGACCGTTCTCGAATCGGTCGAAGTAGGCCATTTGCCCTCCCGCGCCTTCAACGTTCAATG
>DAORNP010000058.1:18295-20142 GCA_035441065.1 Flavobacteriales bacterium
ACCGCTGCAAGCGGATAGAAGGAGCGCCGCCAGGAGGATGGAGCCTGTCCTGTTCATGTTCATCCAATTTATTGTTCTAGCATTTGACGCACCACTTCATTGGCGCGCTTGGGATCTGCTTTGCCTTTCGTGCCCTTCATCACTTCGCCCATGAACATCCCGAGCAGGCCCTTCTGGCCGCTGCGGTAGGCGGCCACCTTATCGGGGTACTTGGCCATCACGTCGTGCATCAAGCGTTCAATCAGGCCTTCGTCGGTGCTCTGCACCAGGTCGTGCTTCACGGCGAGTTCCTCCGCGGAGCTGGTCGCATGCTCCAGCATCAAGGGGAAGAGCTTCTGGCTGGCGATGGTGTGGCTCACCTTGCCATTGTCGATCAGTTCTACCAAACCTGCGAGTCTTTCTGCACTGATGGGGATTTGCGCGATGTCGAGGCCACGCTCATTCACCCAGCTGCGCACATCGCCCATGACCCAGTTGGCGGCGCCCTTGTAGTTGCTGGTGCGTGCGATCACCGCTTCGTAGTAGAGCGCGGTGCCCTTGTCGTCGGTGAGGATGCCCGCATCGTAATCGCTGAGGCCGAGTTGCTGCGTGTACTTGGCGCGCAGCTCGCGCGGCAACGGCGGCATTTCTTTGCGGATGGCCTCCTTCATGGCCTCGCTCACGGTGATGGGCTGCAGGTCGGGCTCGGGGAAATAGCGGTAGTCGTGGGCGAGCTCCTTGCTGCGCATGCCGATGGTGCTGCCCTTGCCGGCATCGAAGGTGCGTGTCTCCATATGGATCACACCACCCGCGTCGAGCATCTCGCTTTGGCGCTGCGCCTCGTACTCAATGGCGCGCATCACGTTGCGGAAGCTGTTCATGTTCTTCACCTCGCAGCGTGTGCCGAAGGCCTCGGCGCCGATGGGGCGCAAACTGATGTTGGCGTCGCAGCGCAAGCTGCCTTCTTCCATGTTGCCGTCGCAGATGTCGAGGTAGCGCACCAGGCGGCGGATCTCCACCAGGTAGTCATAGGCCTCCTGCCCGCTGCGGATATCGGGCTCGCTCACGATCTCGATGAGTGGCACGCCGGCGCGGTTCAGGTCCACCAACGTGTTGAAGGGGTCCACATCGTGGATGCTCTTGCCGGCATCCTCCTCCATGTGGATGCGCGTGATGCCGATGCGCTTCTCCCCGCCTTCCACTGGGATCAGCACATGCCCTTTGGTGCAAATGGGCGTGTGGTCCTGCGTGATCTGGTAGCCCTTGGGCAGATCGGGGTAGAAGTAATTCTTGCGGGCGTAGTGCATCCACGGCGCAACGGTGCAATCCGTGGCGAGGCCCATGCGCACGGCCAGCTCCACCACCTTCTTGTTGGCCACGGGCAGGGTGCCGGGATGTCCCAATGTCACCACGCTCACGTTGGTGTTGGGGTGGTCGCCGTAGGCGTTGGGGTCGCTGCTGTAAGCCTTGCTGCTGGTGATGAGGCCCACAACCAGCTCGTAGGTCTCACTCCAGTGGGGCGCGCCGGTGCCCGTGACGGCTTCCTTCCTCGTGCTCATCTCAGCAGCTGGCAATCAGTTCCTTCATGATCAGCGTGAGCTTCGGCTCGGCCTTCTCGGCCACACGCTGCACCATCTCGTGGGTGGTCTTCTCGATGCGGCCCTTCACGCCCATGTCGGTGATCACGCTCATGGCGAAACATGGAATGCCCATGTGGCGCGCGGCGATCACTTCGGGCACCGTGCTCATCCCGACCGCGTCCGCCCCGAGAAAGCGCATCATCCGGTATTCCGCCCGCGTTTCCAGGCAAGGCCCAGGGCAGGCGAGGTACACACCGCGTTGAAGCTTTATCCCTCGAGCCAGGGCAC
>DAORNP010000058.1:20324-20539 GCA_035441065.1 Flavobacteriales bacterium
CACGAGCGTCTCGATGCCGAGTGCTTTGGCCACGCGCACGGGAAACGTCACCTGTTTGAGGCTGTAGCCCTCGTAGTAATGAAACCGTCCGGACATCGCGACCACCGGTTTGCCCGCCAAACGGCCCAGCACCAGTTCGCCCGCGTGACTGTGCGCGGTCGCCCTTGGAAAATGCGGGATATCTTCGTAAGGAATCGAACACTCTCGTTCGATTT
>DAORNP010000058.1:20635-20883 GCA_035441065.1 Flavobacteriales bacterium
AACCGCTTCTTGTACATTCTCGTTCAAACTCACGGAGCATTCCTTTCATCCAGACGACAATCAGGTCTTGTTATTCAGGGATGATAACATTTCGGAGATGCGGGTTGGGGAAATACCGGAAATCGATACGATTTTATCGCGTGATTTCTCCCCCGAGACCACCTGGACGTCGCGCTTGGGAATTCCAAGGCATTTGGCCAACAAGACACAAACCGCATCGTTCGCCTCGCCGGACACCGGCGGTGCGG
>DAORNP010000059.1:0-3011 GCA_035441065.1 Flavobacteriales bacterium
CGCGAATGTGTTCTGGCTGGGCACCACGATGGGCACCACCGCGGATTTCAATGGAGCCTTCACCATCGATGCACCTGCCCGATGGCCAGCGAGCCTGGTGGCCTCTTTCGTCGGATACAAGCCGGATACGCTCAAGCTGATGCAAGCGCCTTCGACGGCCATCACCTTAAAGCTCCGCTGGGCCGCCGCCATCGGCCTCGTTGAAGTGGTGGAGCGGGCACAGGGCGTGCAGCTGAGCACACGCACAACAGAGGCCACTGAGCGCATCGGGCAGAAGGAGCTGAAGCGCGCGGCCTGCTGCGACCTCAGTGAGAGCTTCGAGACCAACGCCACGGTGGATGTGAGCTACAGCGATGCGGTGAGCGGCACCAAGACCATCCGCATGCTCGGCCTCGATGGCAAATACGCGCAAATGAGCCTGGAAAACATCCCCTTCGTGCGCGGCCTCAGCACCAGCAGCGGCCTTACGCTGATCCCCGGCACTTGGATCAAGGACATCAACCTGAGCAAAGGCGCGGGCACCGCGGTGAACGGCCCGAATGCCATGACTGGCCAGATCGACCTCTGCCTGTTGAATCCGCTGGACGAGCCGCCGCTCTTCGTGAACCTCTATGGCAACAACCAGGGGCGCATGGAAGCGAACATCCATGCCGCGCAGCGCACCGGAGCACATAGCGCCAACCTGCTGCTGCTGCACGGAAACTGGTTCGACCAGGCCATGGACCAGAACAACGACGGCCTGCTCGACCAGCCGCGCACCAAGCGCATCAACGTGATGAATCGCTGGATGCACCTCGATGAGCGTCGCAGCGGGCAATTCACCGTTCGCGCCGTGCATGATGAGCGCATCGGCGGCACGGATGCCATGCACACCGGTAATGCCGAACATGAGCAGCACGGACTCGGGCGATACCGCATCGACGTGACCAACCGCATGCTCGATGGAATCGCGAAGCACGGGTGGGTGTTCAAGGGCGATGCGAGCAAGAGCATCGGCCTGATCGCGAGCGGGCGCTGGCATGAGTCCACTTCCACCTACGGCCTGCGCAGCTATGCCGGCGAGCAGCGCAGCGCATACGTGAGCGGCGTGTACCAGCAATTGCTGCGCGATGGCAACGACCAGATCAAGGCGGGGCTCAGTTTCCAGTACGACGATTACGATGAGCGCTTCGTGAGCCGACGGTTCGATGCGCCGAACGACACGCTTCAACGCCTGGACTTGGGCCGCACTGAGCGCATGCCGGGCGCCTTCGCGGAGCACACCTTGAAACGCGATCGCTTCACGCTCGTTAGCGGCTTGCGCTTCGACATGAACGACCGCTTCGGCAACGCGCTGAGCCCGCGGCTTCATGCCAAGTACGACGTGAACCCGCTCACCATCCTGCGCGCCAGCATCGGCCATGGCTTCCGTACGGCGAACCCCTTGGTGGAGAATGCCGCCGTGATGGCCAGCTCGCGTTACATCGCGCTGGAAGGGACGCTCGGCATGGAGCGCGCTTGGAATTTCGGCGCCAGCGGCTTGAGGAAATTCAAATGGCTCGATCGCAAATGGGCCATCGCCGTGGATGCCTACCACACGCGCTTCACGCAACAGGTGATCGCCGACATGGACCGCGATCCCCAAACGTTGGCGCTGTACATGCTCGATGGTGAGTCCTACGCCAACAGCGTGCTCACGGACCTGCAGGTGGATCTCTCACGCGTCTTCCAGCTGAAGCTCAGCCATCGCTGGTACGAGGTGCGTTCCACCTACGATGGCCGTGTGCTCGAACGTCCCTTCACGCCCAGCCATCGCGGCCTCATCGACCTGGCCTATACCAGCCCCGAGGAGCATTGGCGCTTCGACATCACCCTCAACCTCTTCGGCGAGGGGCGCATACCTGCCACGGAGCTCAACCCCTCGGACGAATTGCGGTTCACCGAGCGCTCGCCCAGCTTCGCCACACTGCATGCGCAGATCACCTACGCCACCGGACCGTGGGAGTTCTACCTCGGCGGCGAGAACCTCACCAGCACCTTACAGCAGCAACAAGTGATCGCGCCAGGTGATCCTTATGGCCCGTACTTTGACGCCAGCCTGATCTGGGGCCCGACGAACAAAGCCATGATCTACGGCGGCCTGCGCTACACCTTGAAACGAAACACCAAATCAACCACGGAATGAGAATCCTGACCATCCTGCTCGCCTTCTTCATCGGAAGCAGCGCGAGCGCGCAGAAAAGCACCGAGCAACTTGCCATCGTGAGCAGCACCGTGTGCGACATGTGCAAGGAGACCATCGAGAAGGAGCTGATCTACGAGAAGGGCGTGAAGAAGGTGAGCGTGGACCTCGCCACCTCCACCGTGCATGTGGAGTATGATGCGAACAAGAACTCGCCGGAGAAGCTGCGCGCCGCACTCGTGAAGCTCGGCTATGCGGCCGATGGCACCCCCGGCGATGCGAAGGCCTTCGCGAAGCTTCCGGCCTGTTGCCAGAAGGAAGGTTGCGGGAAACTGCCCGACGAAGGGAAGCACTGAACCATGCCATTGATCCGATCCGTACGCGGCTTCACGCCGCAGTTGGGAGCCGATTGCTTCCTTGCTGAGACCGCCGTGGTGATCGGCGATACCGTGATGGGCGATGGCTGCAGCGTGTGGTACAACGCCGTGGTGCGCGGTGATGTCAACAGCATCCGGATCGGCCACCGCGTGAACATCCAGGATGGCGCTGTGCTGCACTGCACCTATGAGAAGTGCGGCCTCACCATCGGCAACGATGTCAGCATCGGCCACAACGCAATCGTTCATGGATGCTTGGTGCATGACAAGGTGCTCATCGGCATGGGCGCGATCGTGATGGACCAAGCGGTGATCGGCGAGGGCAGCGTGATCGCCGCAGGAGCGGTGGTCACGCAGGGCACCGTGGTGGAGCCTGGCAGCCTCATGGCCGGCATGCCCGCCAAGCGCATCGGCCCGGTGAGCGCCGACCTCTCCAAGAATGAGATCGAGCGGATCGCACGCAACTACGGCAT
>DAORNP010000059.1:3054-5994 GCA_035441065.1 Flavobacteriales bacterium
GGGTGAGCCTATCCGCCGCCGCTGCGCCGATCGAGGCCCCAGTTGAGCTTCTCGCGGAGGGTGCGCAGGAAGTCGTGGCCTTCGAGCTGCGCCATCTTCATCGTGAACGGCGCACGACGGATAGTGACGGAGGCGCGTCCATCGATGGTGTGGCCACGCGCATCCAGGTTCAGTAGGCAGCGATCGCCGCGCGCCTCCACCTCCAATCGGATAACGTAGTGGTCGGGCACCACGAAGGGGCGAACGTTGAGGTTGTGCGGCGAGATGGGATTGATCACCAGCGCATCGCTTGTCGGATAAAGGATGGGACCGCCGCAACTGAGCGAATAGGCGGTGCTGCCCGTGGGCGTGGAGATGATGAGGCCGTCGCTCCAGTACGTGTTGAGGTAATCGTCGCCGAGGAAGACGCGCACACTGAGCATGCTGCTGGTGTCGCGTTTATGCAGGCTCACTTCATTCAGCGCGAAATCGTTCGTTCCGAGCAGCTCGCCATGTCCGACCACTTGTAACAGCGCGCGATCCTGCAAGGCGTACCTGCCGGCCTTCAGCGCAGTAAGCGCCTCGTCCATGTCCTCGTGGCGCACGTTACTCAGGAAGCCCAGGCGCCCCAGGTTGATGCCGATCACCGGGATGCCTGCGCGCCCGAGCAGCGCGACGGTGTCGAGCAAGGTGCCGTCACCGCCCAAGCTGATGCAAAGATCGATCTCCTGCCGAGCAGGATCGGATTCGGCGAGCACGGCATCGGTCACCGGCACATCGCAAGCGGAGAGCCATTCGGCCAGGGGCCGCGTGAGCACGGGCGAGATGCGCGCCCGATGCATGGCGGTGAGCGCATCGGCCAGCACCGGCGCCATGCCGCGATCCATGTCGCGTCCGTGTACTGCTGCGCGCATCGTTCAGAAGGGTTGCGAGAAATGTAGGAAGAAGCCGTGCTCGCCGAGCGCATTGAGCGTGTATTCCATGCGAAGCACCTGATCATAGCTGGTCACCAGGTCGAGGCCGGCTCCATATCCGCTCATCCATTGGCCCGCGAGGAAATTGGCATCGGCATACCGGCTATCCCACACGCGGCCCGCATCGACGAAGACATTGAGGTACACCGCGAAGTAGAGCGACCGGAAGGCTTCGGCGGGCATGAACTCCGCGCGTTGGTTGCGCGGACGAACCAACTGGAAGATGGCGTTGGCCTTGCCCAGCGTGAAGTGCTCGCCGTCAATCACGTAGTACTCGTAGCCGCGCACGTAATGGCCATAGCCCAGCGCCTCCTGCGCATAATAAGGGGGTGTTCCCCAGGTGTACTTGCCTCGAAAACCAAGGGCGAGCGACACCGGTTCGCTCAGCTTCCACCATTTCTTCAGGGTGCCGTAGGCGGTGGTTATGTCGGGCGCGTTGTCGCTGAGCAGGCCCAGACCCAGCCGGTCGATGCGCCCTTCGGCGTAATGACCGGCGCGGGGAAAGATGCGCATGTCGCGGCGGTCCCAGGTGATGCCGTATCCCAAGGCAAGGTACCGCGCTGCGGAAGCGCCACCATTGAAATAGTCCGCTGCCGTGGCGATCACCGTATCGGTGACACTGGCCTGCACGAAGGCCGCGCGCACGAAATGGCGGATATCGTGGCTGCGGCGCAAGCTCAACTCCAGGTCGGCCTTCTGCTCATCGCGATTGGGGCCGTCCATGCGGCGCAAGAGCACGCGACGGTTGCTGCGCGTGGCGGCGGTCACCTCGGCCTGTTCGGTGTAATGCGCGCCGATGCTGAGCCCGAACCGCCCCCGGCGATCGATTCCCGGCACCTTGTAGCGGAAGCCGAATTGGCGCGTGTAGCCGAACTGGGCTTTGATGTACACGGTCTCATTGCGCCCTCGGAAGTTGTACTTGTACAAGTAAGCGCCATAGTTCACGCGGTCGGGATCCCGATCAAAGGTGCGCCACCAGGTATTGAAGTTGGGGTCCGCGAGCTGGAAGATCGGCGAGGGCCAGATGGTCCATCGCTCATGCACCGTTACCTCGATCATGGCGCGCTGCAGGTCGATGTACAGCGGCAGCACCGTGACCGTGTTGAAGAGGCCCGTGTTCATCAGGTTCTGGCGACTGCGCTCCAAGCGTTCGGTGAGCGCTTCGGCATCAATGGTATCGCCTTCCTGCACCACCAGCTCCCGCAGGATGATCCGGTCCTTGGTTGCGTTGTTGCCCGAAATGGCGATGCCGATGAGTGCGACCCGCTGCTGCGGCGGCACAAGCGCTGCAGTGGCTCCGCCGGTCAGGAACAGCACGCATAGCACATACAAGGCACGCAACATGGCGGCGAAGATGCGGCGCGGGGCGTTGGAGCAGGTCGGCAGGGACACGTCGCAATCCGCAGCACCCAACCGCTCCCTAGAGATTGATGTACCGCATCAGCTCATCGAAGCGGCCCCTGAGGTCGTCGTGCAGCTTGCTGCCCTGATAGGTGCTCTTCACGAAGTACTCGTATCGCTCGAAGCTCTGAAGGATGTCACTGATCTCTTCGCGGTTGATCTTGAGGGTGACCTCGATGCGCGCCGAATCGGGCAGCTGGTGGGTATAGACGCTGAGCACTTTGGCATCGTTCGATTCAACCAAACGAGCGATCTCGAAGAGGCTGTAATCCTGCTGGTTCATCTCAAGCACCAGAATGCTGCCGGGCTCTTGGATGTTGGTGACCTGCGCAAGCCGCTTGAGCGCCTCATGCTCCGTGATGGCGCCCTGGTAAACGCCCATATCGTCGAGCACGGGCACCACGCTGAGGCCGCGTTCGCCGAAGAGCTTCATCACCTCATAGATGTGCTGACCGCCGCGCGCGAAGGGGATCTCCACGTCATCCATGACGTTCGCTACCGACGCACGCGCATCATTGCGGTCCACGAGATCCTGATCCTTCACGATGCCCACTAGGCGGCGCCCCTCCACCACGGGCAGGTGGCT
>DAORNP010000059.1:6037-9075 GCA_035441065.1 Flavobacteriales bacterium
GTGGCCGCAGCGGCGGAATGTCGGCGGTGATGAGGTCGATGGCGTGCATGGATTCCGTGGTCGTGCTTATGGGCCTCTACTTTTGCGCACCGCGAGGTGCGCGGGCACTAAGTAACACCAGGCAGGTGACCCGACTGAGCGTGAACATCAACAAGCTGGCAACGCTGCGCAATGCGCGCGGGGGCAATAACCCCGACGTGCTGCAATGGGCCATTGACATCCAGCGCTTCGGCGCACAGGGCATCACCGTTCATCCGCGTCCGGACGAGCGCCATATCAGGCAGTCCGACGCTCGGGCGCTGCGCCAAGTGGTGACCACGGAGTACAACATCGAGGGCTATCCATCGCCCGATTTCATTGCACTGGTGCTGGAGGTGAAGCCCGAGCAGGTCACGCTCGTGCCCGATCCGCCGGGCGTGCTCACCAGCAACGCGGGCTGGGATGCGCGCACACAGAAAGCCTTCCTCCGCGAGGTGATCGCGCGATTCAAGGTTGCAGGCATCCGCACTTCGCTCTTCATGGAGACCGATGACGAGCAGATCGCGCATGCCGCCGAAACCGGCACCGACCGCATAGAATTGTACACAGAGCCATACGCAGCAGGATTCGCGAACGACCGCACTGCAGCTGTGGCGCCCTTCGCTGCGGCTGCCAAGCGCGCTCAAGAGTTGGGCCTGGGCGTGAATGCTGGACATGACCTGAGCTTGCAGAACCTCGCCTATTTCGTGAAGAACACGCAACCGGTGCTGGAGGTTTCCATCGGCCACGCGCTCATCTGCGATGCGCTCACCTTCGGCATGGAGAATACCGTGGCGCTCTATCTCCGCGAACTGCGATGAGCATCATTGACCTGCACTACCGACGCTTGGGCGCACCCGGTGCCACGCCCGTGGTGATCCTGCACGGCCTGTTCGGCACCAGTGACAATTGGGGGAGCATCGGCAAGGAGCTCGCCGAGCCGACGGTTCCCGGAGCGACTCCGCTCGATGTGCTGCTCGTTGATCTGCGCGACCATGGGCGCTCACCGCATGCCGAAGCCACATCGTATGCGCACATGGCCGCCGATGTGCATGCGCTGGCCCTGAACCTCGGCCTCCAGGGCATCGTGCTGGTGGGCCACAGCATGGGCGGCAAAACCGCGATGCTCTTCGCGCAGCGGTGGCCCGAGCTATTGAAGCAGCTCGTGGTGATCGACATCAGCCCGAAGGAGCATGCCAACAACCATGCGCACATCATCGAGGCGCTGCGCACCACCAACCTCTCGCCAGGACGCACGCGCAAAGAGGTTGAAGCGCACATCGCGCAGCATGTGAAAGAGCCGGGCGTGGTGCAATTCCTCTTGAAGAACCTATATTGGAAGGATGAAGGCGTACTCGCCTGGCGCATGAATGTGGAGGGGCTGCACCGAAACCTGGATAAGATCCTGGCTGCCATCGGCCCCGAAACCGTGCGCGTGCCCACCCTCTTCGTTCGCGGCGGTCAGAGCGACTACATCCTGCGCGAGGATATCCCCGCGATCAAAGAGCAATTCACGAACAGCCGGGTGGAGACCGTCCCATTCGCCGGGCACTGGGTGCATGCGCAGGCGCCGGAAGAGGTGATCGCTTGGATCAGGGAAGCCGCGAGCTGAGCACACATGACGTGCGCACCGCCGATAGTCCGAGGTCGCAACGTAACGGCGATGCACCGCATCGACCATGATGCTCGCGAGCCCAGAGAGAATGAAAATGCAGAATGGAGAATGTAGAACACCCAACGCAGTCAGGCGAATGAGCACGGCGCGAATCCTGGAGAGCATGCTGCGCACCTCGCTCCTGCTGCTCCTGATCATTGCCTTTAAGCCGGTGCATGCCCAGGCCGATACCCTTTGGGTCACCTACAAGGCTGGCATGCCGCTGCGCGAAGGCGTGTACTTCGACTTCAAGGCCTTCCGCCTGAATACGCCTTCGGTTCCGCTCGCCCGGATCACCGACGACCAAGGTCTTGCGGTAACCGACCTGCGAGGCGTGCTGAGCCGCCTGCGCTACCGCACCGATAGCGGCCGAGTTGAAGTCCTGCGCATGCAGCGCATCTGGGGCTTCAGCCAGCGCGGTGTCGTATACGTGGCCGCGGGTAATGGCTTCTATCGCATCGGGCTGGTTGGCAGCCTCGCGCATATGGTGTACGAAGAGAGCTACCGCGATTGGGATCCCTGGCTGTATGGGCCTGGCACCGTGACCCGTACAGTACTGCTTCAGCAGGTCATCGACATGGAGACCGGCCGCGCTCTGCCCTTCAACGCCGCTGGCATGGATGCCGCACTTGCGCACGACCGCGTGCTGCTGGACGAATTCCGCGCGCTGCCCAAGAAGAAGCGCAACAGTCAAGAGGCCCTGTTCCGCTTCCTGCGACTCTACAATGAGCGGCATCCCTTGCTGTTCCCGGAATGAGGCCCTTATGCGACCGTATCATCAAGTCGTCTTCGGCTCCCGGCACGGTCTTCGACTGGTGCGCAGCAGTCGCCTAGCTTCGCCGCCCGCCATGAAAAGGTCCCCTTACGCGCTGATCCTCGGCTGCCTGCTTCCCTTGCTTGCCAGCAGCCAGGAAAAGAAGGAATTCCAAGCCGCCCTTGTCGGATTCTACAACGTGGAGAACATCTACGACACGCTCGACGCACCGAACGTGGACGATGCCGAATTCCTTCCCGGCAGCGCCAAGGATTGGAACAGCACGCGCTACTGGGAGAAGCTCGATCGCATTGCGGGCGTGATCGCCAGCATGGGCAAGGAACTGCACCCGCAAGGGCTTGCGATCCTCGGCTTGGCCGAAGTGGAGAACAGCACCGTTGTGGAGGACCTCGTGCGTTGCGATGCCTTGAAGGCCCGCGGCTACAAGGTCGTGCATGAGGACGGTCCGGACCGGCGTGGCGTGGATGTCGCGCTCGTTTACAACCCTGCGCTCTTCAAGGTGTATGCGCACAAGAGCTATCGGCTCACCGATCCTGGCGATCCGGATTTCCGCACACGCGACCAATTGCTGGTGAGCGGCGTGCTCGATGG
>DAORNP010000059.1:9204-14371 GCA_035441065.1 Flavobacteriales bacterium
CGATGCCCGCATACTGTACATGGGCGACCTCAACGACGACCCCACCAATGCGAGCATCGCGCGATTCCTCCGCGCCACTGGTGAGAAGAGCAAGGCCGTGAACGGGACCTTCTTCAACCCTATGCACGACCCATATCAAAAAGGGGTTGGGACCCTTGCCTGGCGCGACTCATGGAACCTCTTCGACCAGATCTGCATCTCGCCGGCACTGGTGACGGGGACCGGCGGCAAATACCGTTACTACGGCGTTCGCATCTTCAACGAGCCTTACCTGCGCCAACGCGAGGGCAACTTCGCCGGGTACCCATTCCGCGCGTACGTGGGCGATAACTACCAAGCCGGCTACAGCGACCACTTCCCGGTGTTCGTGATCCTGGTGAAGGAGGTGACGGGCGGCTCTCGATAGAGAGATCCCAGCAGTGCGTTGGCTGCATGGCATCCTTCTGCCTGGAAGCCGGGCTGTGAACTGCATCGCGTTCAACCCTGTCCTCATCACTTGTCCTTAGAATGGCTTGCTGGGGCTGAATGCTTAAATTCGACGTACCAATCGCGCTTCCGTCATGCAACGTGCAACCATCGCGGTTCTGCTCGCTTCAACCGCATCGCTCAATCTCAGGGCTCAGATCCTGATCGATAGCATCCCTCTGCCGGGCATCAGCCAAGGGTTCTGGGGTATCCATGTAACGCCCGACACCATCTTCCTCGGCGCCGATTTCAGCGGGAGCATCTATTTCTATAGCCACCAAGGCACCTTGCTCGGGTCGCAGCCTACAGGATACGACTTCAATCATGGCCTCGTCCGCGAAGCCGGTTCCTACCTGATCGCAGAAGACTATACCGCCAATGGCGCCGGTCTTTATCGGGTGGGCCTCGACGGCGCCCCTCTCGGCAACTGGACCTTCCCGCCGGTGATCGGCGGCAATTCCTCCGGGATCGGCGACCTGTGTGCGGATGGCAATGCCGTCTGGTACACCATGTACTTCCCGGACTTCGATGTTTACCCGTACGCCTACGCATACAAATGGGTGCCTGGCGATCCCTCGCCGATCGACACCGTACCGATGTTCGGCGAGCAGCCCTATGGCATCGCGCTGCGCGGAGACACGCTGTACTACGTAACCGACAACCTCAATGGCGACCTTGAGCGCATCTACGCTTACGACCTTGCGAATGATGAGCATATTGGATCGGTGGCGCTGCCGGACAGCGATAACGACCAGTCGCCGCGCGGGCTTTTCTTCGATGGAAGCCACCTCTACCTGGTAGCCAACCGCAGCGGCGGGGCGGCTTTCGCGTTCCAAACCATCTTCATCTACGCTTTTGACCCCACCTTGCTCGTGCCGGACGATCAGACCAAGGGCGGGCTTCGCGTGCATCCAGTACCAGCGGATCAACAAATCATGCTGGATGGTGTCATGCCTGGAAGCCAGATCGAAGTGCTGGACATGTGCGGTCGCATGGTGCTGAAGACGCAATCCGCAGCGCACCGCGCATCATTCGATGTAAGCACGCTTCCGAGCGGTCCTTACGCGATCATGATATCGAGCCGCGTTGCGCAGCAAGTCGTTCGCTGCATGATAGAGCACTGACCATGGTCAACCGCTCGTGTTATTCCGTTCGGAAATTGCGCGCATGAGCAACGGCCTGCACCGCATCTTCTTCCCGACCAATCTCGAGGCGGAGGCCGAGCACGCTTTCCTGCATGCCTTGCGGTTGGCCGTGGCCGGACCCGCCAAACTCACGATCATGCATGTGGGCGAGGAGACGGAGCACGAGATCAGCAGCATGCCACAGGTGCGCCGGACCTTGCACAAATGGGGCTTCATCAGCGGAGCGGATGATTCGGCCGAGCTGAAGGAAATGGGCATAGGCGTACTCAAACTGCTCGCCAGTGGAGACCCGTTGCGCGCGTGCTTGGATCACCTCAAAGAGCACCATGCCGACCTGGTGGTCCTGCACACGCATCAGCGCGAGGGCGCGGCGGCTTGGCTCAGCGGCCGCGTGGCTGAGCCCATGGCCCGCGAAGCCGGCAAGCCCACCTTGATCGTACCAGGCCGCACGCGCAGCTTCGTGGATGCAGGAACGGGCAAGATTCGCTTGCGCCGTGTGCTCATCCCCATTGCAAGCACGCCAGATCCGCGGAAAGCCATTGAACTTGCCGCATGGCTGGCTTCAATCGTCGGCTACGGCGATGTGCGCTTCACACTGCTGCATGTCGGAGAGGATCTCAAAGCCTCTTCCATTGCCACGCCGCAACGCCCACCATGGGAGTGGACATATCTCCAGCGCGAAGGCGATGTGCTGGAAGCCATCCTGCGCACTGAAATGGAGATCCAACCGGACCTTGTCGTGATGATGACCCAAGGGCACGATGGCTTCCTCGACGCACTGCGAGGCAGCACGACCGAGCGCGTGCTGCGCCACATTCAATGCCCCTTGCTGACGGCCACTGCTTGATCACGCCTCTAGTCGAAGCAGCAAGAGCATGGTGCCTGCATGAATCGTGGCAATCGCATCCACATGCCCGCTCGGGATCGCAACGGCCCAGAGCCCTGCCTCATCTCTTCCGCTTGCCCCCAGCTCCCTCAACGATCGCGGTCTTCTTGTGCGCCTTGGCGGCGCTAACGCTCATGAAGCGGCCGGTGATGGCGCTGCGACCGATGCCGGAAGCCTTCTTTGCGGCAGACTTACCCGCCGAGGCAGGCTTACTCGTGGCTTTCTTCGGGGTGTTCTTCTTGGCCATGGGAGGAGGGTTGTTGCGCCAAGCTAACCGGGCGGTCCGCTCGCGCTACTGACGATTGACAGGATCGAACCGGTCCTCTCCCAGCGCTTGAAGGGCGAGCGCAGCTCGAATGAACTCGGCTTCACCTTGCGGATGATAGGCGCCGCCAGCTTATTCGCCACACGCCCGCACAGCTTCACATGCACGCCCATGGCCACGGGCAAAGCTCCCAATCCGCTCTTGGCCAGCTCCGATGTGCGGCCATAGTTCACGCGCCGAAGCCCGCGTGCGATGGCCAGCTCGAGCAGATCGACCAGCATGCGCAGGTAGATGGCGTGCTGCCGATTGTGCGCGTAATCGATGCCGACGAACTGCGCATCCAGGCAATCGCCATTGACGAATGCGGCACTGAAGCCCACGAGCTCACCTTCGAGCCAGTAGCCACGCACCATGAGGTCTTCGCCGAGGTGCTCCTTCCAACCGGCGTAAGCCGACACGTTGAGCCTTCCGAAGACATAAGGCGATTGCTCCAGCACGGCGTTGAGCAATCGCTGCAAGCGATCGGCATTGGCCCTGACCGCTTCCGCATCGAGCTCCAGAACCATCAAAGCTGATGAGCGCTGCGTGATCGAGCGGAGACGAGTGCGCGCCTTGGCCGTGAGCGCTTCGAGATAGCCATCCATGTTCTTCCAACTCGAATCCACCGACAGCATCATGCACACATCGGTGGCCAACGCATGGTAGCCTCGTTCGGCCAGAAACCGCGCGGCCTCGGCATCATCGGGCCCATGCTCCTTGAACACGCGCACCGCCACGCGCCTCTTCAATCCTGCATCGCCCATCACCTGCCTCATGGCACTGTCCAGTGCATGCATCTGCAAGGCGCGGGGAATGCCTGCCACGAAATGCGCTCCGTGATCGCCGCAGTGGAACACGTTGCCGCAGACCAACGCGCGCATCTTCAGCTCCCGCCGCACACGTGCCTTGAACAAGCCCAGTTTGCAGGCCTGCTCACCATGCTTGCTGCCCCTGTCCTCGAAATCAGCAAGCTGCAGCACCGCAACCCCTACAGGTCCGAGTTCGGGATCACGAAAAAGCACGTATCGGAAGCCCATCGCATCGCGCATCGAGTCTTCCAGCGCTCGCAGGTATCCATGGCTCAGGAATACCGAACCGCTGCGCGCCACCGCGTCCCACGCCGTCGCCCGAAATGAACGAATCCGCTCATGCACCTCCATCACGAAAGTCTCATCCTTTGCGGCAGGCTTCGTGAGCGCTAGCGCAATGGCGCGGGAGGTGGAACGCATCGGGGCGAAAGATCGGTGATGGAAGAGGCAGGCCTCCATTCACCAGGTTGAACTGCTCCAAGACCGACCGATTCACCATCATTATCAACGGCGACAACAAGCAGGTAGGCGCAGTGAGGTACAGCGGATCGCTCAACGACCACGACCCGATCCTGATCACCGCAGGCGGCAGCGTGCCCACCAACATGCGGCCGGGGCAGTGGCCGTGATACGCATCCTGGAAATCGAGCGCCCCGGCAAAAGACCGGGGCGCTGGTGCGTTCAGGAGGCCAAGGCTAGCAGAACTCCTCGTACGCCATCGCCAGGTTATCGGCGATCATCTCCGCCGTGCGGCCCTCGATGTGATGGCGCTCGAGGAAATGGACCAGCTTGCCATCCTTGAACAGCGCCATGCTGGGGCTGCTGGGGGGGTAAGGGAGAAAGTGCTGACGCGCACGGATCACCGCATCGGTATCCACACCAGCGAAAACCGTGACCAGCTTATCCGGGCGCTTAGCGCCGCGCAGGCTGTGCTTCACGCCGGGGCGAGCGGCGCCTGCTGCGCAGCCGCAGACGCTGTTCACCACGCAAAGCACGGTACCGGGCTGCGCCAGGGCCTTATCCACTTGCTCAGGAGTCTTCAATTCTTCAAAGCCAGCGGACACCAGGTCCATGGCCATGGGGGCGGTTAGTTCGGGTGGGTACATCGATTTATCGTGTCTTGGGGCTAGAGTAGAGAAAGGCCTTCGAATTGAAGCCGGGGCGAAGGTATAAGGTCAGCCAAGCGCGCCCGAACAGATGGGCAGGCAAGCTGTTCGACTGAGTGGCCATTCCCTTACTTTCGATCTCGATTCCCGGTGCCATGCTCCGCCGCTCGGTCTCAATCCTCATCGCACTGGTGTTTACCGTTGCAGGCGCAGCGGCGCAACTAGGGGGCGATGCCGCCATCGCACTGGTGCAGAGCCGCCTTCTCGCTTCTGGATTCGAGCCAAACGACCTTGCGGACCTGGTCGTGAAGGACCATTACGCTTCCGATGGCCTTGGCCTCACCCACACCTATCTCAGACAACGGCATCAAGGCATTGAAATCTGGAATGGTGACATCGCCGTGCATCAGCGCGCCGATGGTTCGGTGGCAGCCATCGCCAATGGCGCGTTC
>DAORNP010000059.1:14441-18854 GCA_035441065.1 Flavobacteriales bacterium
GGCGGGAAACCTGCCCGGTGCGCCGCTGCCTTCGGTTGCTTCCATCAGCGATGGAGGCAAGCTGCTCCTTTTCAATAGCGAGGGCTTCAGTGGTGAGCAACCCCTTGCCCAACTGGTGTATCAGCCGATGGGTGATCGGCTTCGGCTGGCTTGGAGCGTGAACCATTACACCCCCGACGGATCGCATTGGTGGAACGTCCGCATCGATGCCATGACGGGCGTAGAACTCGACCGCAACGATTGGGTGAGCCAATGCGCCTGGGACCACGCGCACGCCGATCACGATTGCGCGCTCCCGGAGGCGGCCATGGCTCCTCCAGCTGCGCCGAACGATTTCAATGTTTACGGGTGGCCTAAGGAGAGCCCGATCCACGGTGGACGGTCTTTACGCAATGCACCATGGGCGCAAGGCGGAATCGCCTCACCCTATGGTTGGCAGGACACCAATGGCGCAGCAGGCGCGGAATACACCATCACGCGCGGCAACAACGTCTGGGCCAAGGAAGATATCGCCAACGATAACGAGACCACGATCGGCTTCAGCCCGGATGGCGGACCTGCGCTCGACTTCGACTTCCCGATCAACCTGGCCAATGCGCCGAACACCTATCAGAGCGCGCTCATCACCAACCTCTACTACTGGAACAATACCCTGCACGACGTGCTTTACGGCTACGGCTTCAACGATCCCGCAGGCAACTTCCAGCAGAACAACTACGGCCGGGGCGGAACGGGCAATGACTATGTGCTGGCCGACGCGCTAGACGGCAGCGGCACCAACAACGCCAACTTCGCTACGCCTGCCGAGGGCACGCGCCCACGCATGCAGATGTTCGTGTGGAACCTCACCACGCCCAACCGAACAAGCGACCTGGACAATGGCGTGATCGCCCATGAGTACGGACATGGGGTGAGCAATCGCCTGGTGGGCGGCCCGGCCAACGTGAATTGCCTGACGAACGTGGAGCAGATGGGTGAGGGCTGGAGCGATTACCTCGCGCTGATGATGACCATCAAGGCGGGCGATACCGGGCCCATGCCACGCGGTGTTGGAACCTATCTGGTTGGCCAGCCGATCACCGGGGGCGGCATCAGGCCGGCGCCTTACAGCACCGATTTCGGATTGAATGCCTACACCTATGGCAGCACGAACAACACCGCGCTCACCGTGCCGCACGGCATGGGCTTCGTGTGGTGCACCATCCTGTGGGAAATGACCTGGGACCTGATTGGCATCTACGGCCTTGACCCGAACATCTACAATGGCACCGGCGGCAACAACCGCGCAATGCGCCTGGTGATCGAAGCCATGAAGCTCACGCCGTGCAATCCAGGATTCGTGCAGGCCCGCGATGCGATCCTGCTCGCCGACCAGAACCTCTACGGCGGTGCGAACCAGACCGCGCTTTGGGCAGCCTTCGCGCGGCGCGGCCTTGGATCGGGCGCATCGCAGGGCACCGCCGCCAGCCGCACCGATCAGGTGGAATCATACAGCAGCCCGATCACCGCCAATCTGGGCGTGGCCAGCATCACCGAGCCGATGGCCTCGTTCTACTTCTGCCCAGCATCACCCGTAACGGTGCGGGCCGTGGTGCGCAACTACGGCGCCAATGCGCAGAGCAATTTCCCGGTGCGCTACCGACTGAATGGCGGTGCCTGGGTGAGCCAGAACGTACCGGGCCCTCTTGCCCCCGGCGCTGCCATCACCGTTACGTTCACCATGCCGCTCACGATTCCCTCGTCCGGCACACACACCCTGGATGTGGAGACGAACCTTGCCAGCGACCTGTATGCTGCGGACAACCGGAGAGCGGCGAACCTGGTTGTGACTGCTGGCACCACGGTGACTGCTCCCTACAGTGAAGGCTTATCAGCCGCGTCACCCACACCTTTGGGCTGGGCTCTTCAGAACCCGGACAACTCCTTCACCTGGAGCACGATCATCCCGCCCATCGGCCCCGGCCCCACTTGCGCATCGTCGCGCGCCTGGTTCATAGACAACTTCAATTACAATGGCGTTGGCCAGGAAGACCGCCTGATCACGCCCATCGTGAACCTCAGCCTGCTGTACGGATCACGCCTGCGCTTCGACCAGTCCTATGCGCGTTACAATGCCTCGCTCTTCGATGGCTTCCGTGTGGATGTGAGCGGGAATTGCGGAGGCAACTGGGTGACCCTGCTCAATCAAGCCGGCGCCGTGCTCGCTACCGCACCTGATAACACGGCCCTCTTCTCGCCCGCCAACTGCACGCAATGGCGGGCACATGACCTGGACATCAGCGCTTACGACGGGCAATCAGTGCTGGCACGATTCGTTGGCATCAACGGGTACGGCAATCGGCTCTTCCTCGACAATGTGCAATTCACGGGCGCGAGCGCGCTGCCCGTGGAGTTGCTGCGCTTCACCGCCACGGATCGGGCGCAAGGCGTGCTGGTGCAATGGACCACTGCATCCGAGCGGAACAGCAGCCATTTCGAGGTGCTTCGCTCCAATGATGGAAATGCCTGGGAGAGCATCGCGCGGGCCGCTGCCCGGGGCCATTCCGAACAGTTGACGGATTATGAGCATGTCGATCCTGCCCCATTCCCGGGCACCAGCTATTACCGCCTGCGCTCCATCGATCTAGATGGCAGCTCGGAGTTATCGGACATCGCATCCGTTACCCGGTACGCTTCTTTGGCGCGCATCCACCCGAACCCGAGCAAGGGCCAATTCTGGGTGGAGCATGGGGGCGGCGCCCTTGATGTACGGGATGCCTTGGGACAACAAGTGCCCTTCCTTCTGGAGTCCAGCTCGGCAACCACGGGCCGTGTGAGCCTCATCAGGCCCGTGCCAGGGATGTACTTCGTGCGCTTCAGCGGAAGCGGCCCTGCTGTTGAGCGTATCGTTGTCGGCGATTAAGGCTTCCACGAATGAGCAGCGCGTGCGTTGCCCAACGCATCCTGCACCGCCTATTTTGCCGCCCCTTCACCAGCACCATGACTTCATTCCGACTGCTCACGGCTTCTTTTCTCTGTGCATTGTCCATCGCAGCCCATGCGCAACGGCCTCTCGAGCTCCCCAAACAGGCTGATGAACAGCTCCGCTCAGCAGGCTTCCTGGAGGCCGACCTGAAAGAACTCCTGGTGAAGGACCACTACACCGATGCCGGCATCACGCACACCTTCCTCCGCCAGCGCTGGCAGGGCATCGAGGTTTGGAATGGTGACATCGGCATCCACCAGACGGCCAATGGCGATGTGATCCGCATGAACATCGGCGCATTCACCGGTATCGGGAAGCGCGTGAATGCCACTGCGCCTGTGGTCACCGCCGCAGCAGCTGTGGAGTCGGTGATCGCGCGTAACCTTCCTGGCAAGCGTATGCCGCAGATGCTCAGCACCACGGATGAAGGCCGCAAAGCGATCTTCGATGGGAGCGAATTCGGCAACGAGCCTGTAACAGCGCAACTCGTGTTCCAGCCCAAAGGCGATGCCTTGCGCCTGGCTTGGAACGTGAGCCATTACACACCCGACGGATCCCATTGGTGGAACGTGCGCATCGATGCCATTACCGGCGAAGAGCTCGACCGCAACGATTGGGTGGCACAGTGCAACTGGGATGATCATGAGCATCATGGCTGCGCTGAAGATGCGCCTGAAGAGGAATCCGCTCCAGCAGCTCCCAACGACTACCGCGTGTTCGATTGGCCCACCGAGAGCCCGAGCCACGGCCCGCGCATCCTGAGCAATGCACCTTGGCTGAATGGCGGTATCGCATCGCCCTACGGCTGGCACGATACGAATGGCGCCGCTGGTGCCGAGTACACCGATACGCGTGGGAACAACTGCCGCGCGCAGGAGGATGCCGACAACAACAACACCGGCGGCTACAGGCCCGATGGTGGCGCCACGCTCGACTTCGATTTCCCGCTCGACCTCACCCAAGCACCCTCGACCTACCTCGACCCAGCCATCACCAACCTCTTCTACTGGAACAACCTCATGCACGACGTTTGGTACCAGTACGGCTTCACCGAGCCAGCTGGCAACTTCCAGCAGAACAACTACGGCCGCGGCGGGCTGGGCAACGATTGGGTGATCGCCGATGCGCAGGACGGCAGCGGCACCAACAACGCCAATTTCTTCACACCGCCCGATGGCAGCAACCCACGCATGCAGATGTACCGGTGGACCCAAACAACACCCCATCGTGACAGCGACCTTGACAACGGCATCATCGCGCATGAATACGGCCATGGCATAAGCACCCGCTTGGTGGGCGGTCCCTCGAATGCGAGCTGCCTGGGCAATGACGAGCAGATGGGCGAAGGATGGAGCGACTACTTCGGCATCGTGATGACGATCCGCGCCGGCGATACGGGGGCCACCGGGCGTGGCGTGGGCACCTACGTGCTGGGCCAGGCCACCACG
>DAORNP010000059.1:18868-19568 GCA_035441065.1 Flavobacteriales bacterium
GTGGGCATCCGTCCTGCTCGCTACAGCACCAGCTTCGGCGTGAACAATTACACGTATGCCAGCACCAACAGCGGATTGAGCCAGCCGCATGGCATCGGCTTCGTGTGGTGCACCATGCTCTGGGAGATGACCTGGGAGCTCATCGGCATACACGGCTGGGACCCCGATATCTACAACGGAACCGGCGGCAACAACATCGCCATGCGCTTGGTGACAGAGGGCCTGAAGCTCACGCCTTGCAACCCAGGATTCGTTGATGGCCGCGATGCCATCCTCGCTGCGGATCAAGCGCTCTACGGCGGTGCCAACCAAACAGCCATCTGGGCGGCCTTCGCCCGCCGTGGCTTGGGTGCAAGCGCCAACCAAGGCCTTTCCACCAGCCGCTCCGATCAAGTGGAGGCCTTCGACATGCCTGTGGCCAACAACGTGGGCATCGCTGAAGTGCTATCACCGAGCGGCAACCTCTTCAATTGCGCAGCGACCAACCTGCCGGTGACGGTTCGCGTGCGCAACTTCGGGCAACAGCCGCAATCGAATTTCGAGCTGCGCTACCAGCTGGATGGAGGCACCGAAGTGGTCGCTACTTATCCAGGCACGCTCGCTGCGGGCGCATCGGCGGATTACACCTTCGCTCAGACACTGACCATCACCGGTAATGGCCCGCATACGCTGACTGCACGAACCACTCTTGCCGGGGATC
>DAORNP010000059.1:19671-20743 GCA_035441065.1 Flavobacteriales bacterium
GGCTGCTCGAGAACCCCAACAATAATGTCACCTGGATCACCCGGGCTGTTACAACCCAGGCCGCTTGCGTCGGCACACGCGTTTGGGGAATCGACAACTACACGGTGAGCGCGCCGGGCCAAGAGGACCGCTTGGTGACGCCATTGATTGACCTGAGCGGATCGGCAGGCACGCGCTTGAAGTACAAGCATGCCTACAGCGGCTACGGAGCTGGTTACGACGATGGCATGCGCGTGGAAGTGAGCGGCGATTGCGGACTCACCTGGACCACGACCTTCCAAGCCGTCGGAGCCGCATTGCAGACCAATCCGTACGTGACTTCGGCTTGGACCCCGACCAACTGCTCGCAATGGCTGCAGCACGATGACGACCTCGGTGCTTTCGATGGCCAGCAGATCCTGGTGCGCTTCGTGAACATCAATGGTTACGGCAACTGGCTGCACCTCGACGATGTGGTGATTGAGCGAAATGGCGTGCGCGTGGCACTCAAGCTCATGCTCGACGGACCCTACGAGAGCAGCAACGACCGGATGCGCGACCAATTGCGCGGACAAGGATTGCTTCCCACGACTGAGCCCTACACGGCACTGGGCTTCACACAGGTATACGGAGGCGGCGAATCGACAACACCCGCCGTGCTGGGTGTCACAGGCGATAACGCCATTGTGGATTGGGTGCAGCTCGAATTGCGCGATGCCGGCACGCCGACCGCATTGATCGCCACACGTGCCGCCCTGCTGCAGCGCGATGGTGATGTGGTCGATATTGACGGGGCATCCGCAGTGAGCTTCCGCGCGGGCAGTGGCAACTATCGTGTGGCTGTTCGGCACCGCAACCACCTGGGTGCCATGAGCGCCGCGCCCATCGCGCTCACCACCGCACCTGTCGGTGTTGATTTCAGCAATCCCGCATTCGCCGCATACGGAACTGATGCCCGCCGACTCTTCAATGGCAGGGCCTTGCTCTGGAGCGGCGAAGTGGTGCGCGATGCCACATTGCGCTACACGGGTGAGAGCAACGATCGCGACCCGCAATTGCAGTTGATCGGCGGAAGCGTGCCCACCAATGTGAG
>DAORNP010000060.1:0-4058 GCA_035441065.1 Flavobacteriales bacterium
CGACTACCTGATCAAGTACTCGCCGCTGCACAATTGCAAGCCCGCCAAGTACCCCGCCACCATGGTGATGACGGCGGATCACGATGATCGCGTGGTGCCCGCGCACAGCTTCAAGTTCATCAGCGCGCTGCAACTGGCACAGCAAGGCGATGCCCCCGTGCTGATACGCGTGGAGACGCAGGCCGGCCACGGCGCTGGCAAGCCCACCAGCAAGATCATCGAGGAGCAGGCGGATAAGTACGCCTTCTTCTTCAAGAGCGTTGGCTTCACGCCGACCTTCGCTGGAGAAGGGAAGCGCTAGCTGCAACGAACCCCATCAAACGCCCGGTCCAGCCTTGGACCGGGCGTTTACTTTCACCCCATGTCCGATACGCACCTCTATACCCTCGACCTGCTCTGGCGCGGTGACCACACCCGTACCTACGAGAGCTACACCCGCGAGCACGTCATCCGCATCAATGGCAAGAGCGAGCTGCGCGCCACCGCCGACCCGATGTTCCGCGGAGATGGTGCCTTGCACAACCCGGAGGACCTTTTGCTAGCGGCACTCAGTGGGTGCCACCTCCTCACCTACCTCGCACTCTGCGCACGGGCGCGCATCAATGTTCTCAGCTATCGCGATCAAGCGGAGGGCACCCTCCAACTCACCAAGGACGGCGGCGGGCATTTCACCGAAGTGATCCTTCGGCCGCAGGTGGTGGTTGAGAAGGAGAGCATGATAGATAAAGCGCGCAATTTCCATGGCGAGGCGCACAAGTACTGTTTCATTGCGCGCAGTGTGAATTTCCCCGTGCGCTGCGTGGCGGATGTCTCCGTCACTTGAATCACGGCTGCTTCAACCGCTCGCGGTAGAGCGTGCGCTTCTGAATCGATCCGTGAGGCCTGTACACGTAGTAGGCATGGCCATCGTGTACCTGCACATCCTCGGCGAAGGGATGCACGAGCATGAAGGGCTCACCAACGGATCCATTGCCCGCATGCACCTCCCGCAGCCAGCAGCGCGGGCCTTGCCGGTACAATGCGAACACGCGCTCGGTGCGATGGTCCTGCAAGAGGCTCTTGGCCCAATGCCGGTCGTCAGCGTGGCGCATGGGCACTTGGGCGATCGCGGTGCCATCGGGGAGCATGCGGCATATGGTGCGCTTGGCGTGATCGAACACGCACAGCGTATCACGCACTGCGAAGAGCGGCGCATAAGGCACCTTGAAGTAGAGGTCCTTGTGGAAGCCGGTCATGAAGCCGGCGATGATCTCGCGATCGATGCCGGTCTCGATCTCGAGGTCCATGGCAATCACCTTATCCGGCCCGCTCATGTACTTGTACTGGCTGCGGAAGATCTCCATCATGAAATCGTCCTGCACAGTGCAGAGCAACCGGTCCTTGTCGGTCTTCAGGTCGCGCGCGAAATGCTCGAACGCCGGGTACATCTCGTTGCGGTTGTTGCCCAAGAGCCTGCCGCCCACGCTGTCGGTCCAAGGCAGAACGGCTTCGCGAAGCGTCTTCCGATCCACTACGCTAAGGGCCACGCCATCTATAGCCCATTGCGCGATCCAGCCCTCGCGGCTGCCTTCCACCACTGGCCTATTGCCGTGGTCGCGATGGATGGCGCGCGCATAACCGGGCAGGGCCCTGCTCGCCTTCTCCTTCAGCAGGGTATCCAGCAGCACGAGGCGCGGAGACCGCATCACGCGCTGTCCTGCTTCACTTTGCGAGTGCCAGAGCTGCGGCTTGTCGTAGGCGAGCACCCAGAGGCCATCGGCATTGGCGAGGAAGCCTCCCACATGCAGATCGGGGCGCTGGTACACCACCTCCGGTTGGGGCCTGGCGCGCACTTCGGTCTCGTCGAGGAGGAAGGACCTGCGCTCGAGGCGCAAGAGGATCGGCTCACCCATGGCCACCTCCTTCGGCAGCACCTTGCGCTTCAACTCAGCATAGCCTGTGAAGCTCACGCGCAGCAGCGCACTTGCACCGCTGGCCAACTTCAGGCTGAAGCGGCCTTCGGTATCGGATACCGCTCCTTGGGCAGCGCCCGGCATGCTCACATGAGCGCCAGTCAGCGGTTGATGCGTCTCCGAATCGAGCACGATGCCATGGAGCACGACGGATTGCCCGTGCGCCAGCAGGGCTGTAGCCGAAGCCACGAGCGCAAGAGCGAGGGCAAGGATCGGGGTGCGCATGCGTTGGCGTTGGGTGCGGTGCTGTAAGATACCTTGGCGCTGAAGATCGCATAAGCAGCCAGAGACAAGTAACAGGGAACAACCAACGGCATGCAGCAAGCACTACGCTACGACCATTACAAGGTGCTGGGCGTGCCGCGCGATGCAACGGCCAATGAGATCAAGCGCGCCTATCGCGACCTGGCGAAGCAGTGGCATCCCGACCGCAACCGATCCGAGCGGGCGCCGGAGGTCTTCCATGCGTTGCATGAAGCCTATCTCACCTTGAGCGACGATGCAGCACGCTCGGCCTACGACGCGCAATTGCGGCACTACCGTATGGCCAACGAGCCCGCACACGCCAAGCCACCTGCATTCAATACGCATGCGCGGCGCACCGAAACTGAAGAGCGGCCGCCAACACCGATGGACCGCACCTTGTTCCGCGGCCTGCATGCCACCGGCCTTGCCTTCGGCGTGCTCATGGTCTCGAGCATCGGCATAGGCTGCCTTTTCCTTGACTGGCCCTTGTACACGCTGCTCTTCGCACTGCCCGGCCTGGCGGTGATTCCGGACAGCATCGCGGGGCTCAGGGCGAAATGACGAAGGCTCCACGTGGGAGCCTTCGCATTCATCAGCTCGTCGGCGTGATTCACACGGGCACCACCCAGCCATACGGGTCGGCCGCCTGTCCGCGACGGATGTCGTCGAGGCGCTTGCCGATGCGGTTAGCCAATTCGCGTGTCTCAACGCCGGGCAGTTCGTACTCCGCATCGTTGAAAGCGATGGTCTGGATGTGCGCGATGGTTGCTGCGGTTCCCGCACCGAATGCCGAGCGCAGGCGGCCATTGCGCGCGGCCACTTCCACCTCCTCCACCGAAACGCGGCGCTCCTCCACCTTGATGCCTTCATCCTTCGCGATGCGGATGATGCTATCCCGTGTGATGCCGCGCAGGATGGTGCCATCAAGCGCTGGCGTCACCAATGTGCCATCGATGTTGAAGAACACGTTCATGGTGCCGCTCTCCTCGATGTACTGGTGCGTAAGGCCATCGGTCCAAACCAACTGATGGTAGCCCTGATCCTGCCCCAGCTTGGCGGGATAGAGGGCCGCCGCATAGTTGCCGCCGCACTTGGCCTCACCGGTTCCGCCGGGGAATGCCCTGCTATAGGTGGTCTCGATCTTCACGCGGACCGGCTCGCTGTAGTAGCCGCGCACTGGGCAGGTGAAGATGATGAAGCGGTAGGTGTCGCTGGGCTTCACCCCGATGTAGTTATCACTGGCGAACAGGAATGGGCGGATGTAGAGCGATGCGCCTTCATCCTTCAGCACCCAATCGCTATCCAAGCGGATCAGCTCCACCATGGCCTCAAGGAAGAGGTCCTCGGGGATCTGCGGCATGCACATGCGGTGGGCGCTGCGATTCATGCGGGCGATGTTATCCTGCGGACGGATCAAGTTGATCCCGCCATCCACGTTGCGATAGGCCTTCAGCCCTTCGAAAATGGTCTGGCTGTAGTGCAGCACCAAGGAAGCGGGGCTCATCTGCATATCGCCGAAGGGCACGATGCGCATCCTTCCCCACGCCCCATCAGCATAGTCCATCACGAACATGTGATCGCTGAAGACCCTTCCGAACTTGATGTTCTCGAGGTCGGTTGCTGGCAGCTTCGAGGCGGCGATCCGCTCGATGGCTATCTTTTGGCCGGTGGTGATCATGCGCGTTGCGATTCTGTGGCTCGGGCCAAATGTAGAAGACCCGTGCAGGCTCAATGGCGCAATGTAGCCCCCAGACCCGAAGACGGCGTTAATTGATGCAAGCAGGCCATACGATGCGTTCACCCCTTGAAACGCTGCAAGCGCATTGGGGCTATTCCGCCTTCAGGCCCGGGCAAGAGGCC
>DAORNP010000060.1:4111-5908 GCA_035441065.1 Flavobacteriales bacterium
ACCGGCGGTGGCAAGAGCATCTGCTATCAGGTGCCCGCATTATGCATGGGCAAGCTGTGCATCGTGGTATCGCCGCTCATCGCGCTGATGAAGGACCAGGTGGAGGGATTGCGGAAGCGAGGGATAGCGGCGCGCGCGATCATCTCGGGCATGCGCCAGGCCGAGATCGAGAACACGCTGGAGGCAGCGGCGCTCGACAAGCTGTCGTTTCTATATGTATCGCCGGAGCGATTGGCCACGGACCTCTTCAAGGCCAGGTTGCCGCGCCTGCCCGTGGGCCTGCTCGCCGTGGATGAGGCGCACTGCATCTCGCAATGGGGGCATGACTTCAGGCCGGCCTACCGCCGCATTGCTGAAGTGAAGGAGGCCTTGACCAAGGTTCCGGTGCTTGCGCTCACGGCTTCGGCCACGCCCGCAGTTGCGGCCGACATCATGGAACAGCTCGCCTTCAGCAACGGCAAGCTCATGCGCGGCTCCTTCGCGCGGCCCGAGCTCGCCTTGTGGGTGAGCCGCGGCGAGGACCGCACCGGTCGGTTGCTGCGGATCATGCGCGAGGTGCAGGGCAGTGCCATCGTGTATGCGCGCGAACGGAGGGCGACGGTCCGCATCGCGCAAATGCTCGCACAGCATGGCATCTCCGCTTCGGCTTACCACGCGGGCCTCGCCGCCACCGAACGGGACCGCGTGCAGCGCGAGTGGACAAGCGGTGGCATCCGTTGCGTGGCGGCGACCAACGCTTTCGGCATGGGCATCGACAAGGCCGATGTGCGCTGCGTGGTCCATCTGGAACCGCCTCCCGACCTGGAGAGCTACTATCAGGAAGCAGGTCGGGCCGGTCGTGATGGCAAGGACTCGTGGGCGTTCCTGCTCACCGGCCCCGGCGATGCCGAGCGCGCGCAAGAACGCCTGCGCGACAGTTTCCCAGCGCTCGAATCGGTTCGCAGCGTCTATCAGGCATTCGCCGACATGCATGGCATTGCCATGGGCTCTGGGCTGCACGAGGCATATGCCGTGGATATCCCTGCGCTCGCCAAGCGCACATCGCTCCGGGCACCGGTGGTGGCCAACGCCTTGAAGGCCTTGGAGCTTGATGGACGCCTAGCACTGAACGAAGGCGTGCACAGCCCATCGCGCTTGTTCATCATAGCCGATCACGCCAGTGTGCATCGGCTGCGGGTGGGCAATGCACGCTTGGGGCCCATGATCGAAGTCCTGCTCCGCATGCACGGCGGCTTGTTCGAGGAGCCAACGCTCATCGACGAGGCGCGGTTGGCGCGCACCTTGAGCAAGCCGACAGCCGAGGTGGCAGCCAGGCTAAAAGAACTCGATCGCATGGGCATCCTCTCCTATAGGCCACGGACCGATGCCCCCATGGCCACCTTGCTGCAGCCGCGAACCGATGCGGCGCGGCTCACCTTGGATCCGGCCGCGCTGGCCGATCGCAAGCGCAGGGCAACAGAACGCATACGCCGAAGGTGATAGCGCATGCCGCATGGCAACCGTGCTCGACTACTTCGGCGAGCGCTCGGACGGTGCTTGCGGACGTTGCGATGCGTGCAAGCGCGCAGGACGAAATGCAGGTGGCCCCGAGGGCGCCTCCACCGTGGCTGCTGAGCCGCTGTCCGCATACCAGCGGATCACGGCCGCCGAGCGCGCCTTGCGCGATGAATACGGCGATGGGCCAACCTCGGCATGAAACGCATTCTGCCTCGCGGTTTCTACACGCGACCGACCGTGCTCGTTGTCGCTCGCGAGCTGCTGGGCAAGGTGCTGGTGAGCGAGTTCGACGGCATGCGC
>DAORNP010000060.1:6156-13882 GCA_035441065.1 Flavobacteriales bacterium
GAGCGCCGCAAAGGGCGAGCGTTGCGCACCGATGGCCCAGCACTGCTGAGCCAAGCATTGGGCATAACCACCGCGCACACCAACCTCGACCTGATCGATGGCCCGATCCGAGTCGAGGACCACGGCTACAAGCCGAAACGCCACTGCATCATCACCGGTCCACGGATCGGTGTGGACTATGCGGGTGATGATGCCTTGCTGCCGTACCGCTTCCGCATAGCACCTTCGCAGCCATCGCCATGGCAGCTATGAGCAAGCGCATCGTCTTCATGGGCACACCCGAATTCGCCGTGGCCAGCCTCGAGGCCCTGCTGCGAGCCGGGATCGAGGTGGCCGCTGTGGTGACCGCGCCCGATAAGCCCGCAGGCCGCGGTCGTCAACTGCGCATGAGCGCCGTGAAGGAGTTCGCGCTTGCGCATGGCCTTCAGGTACTGCAGCCGGTGAAGCTGCGCGACCCGGAGTTCCATGCGGCGCTCGATGCCACCGGCGCATCGCTGTATGTGGTCGTCGCGTTCCGCATGCTGCCGACCGAAGTGTGGAAGCGCGCACCATTGGGCACCATCAACCTGCACGGATCATTGCTGCCCGCTTACCGAGGCGCGGCACCGATCAACTGGGCCATCATGAATGGGGAGGAGCGAACCGGTGCAACCACCTTCTTCATCCGCGAGGAGATCGACACCGGCGACATGCTCGATCGTGTGGAAGCACCAATCGGTGCGGAAGAAACGGCCGGTGAAGTGCATGACCGTTTGAAGGAGATGGGCGCCGACCTGCTCGTCAAGACTGTGCAGCGCGTGCTCGCTGGTGATCGCAGCAGCGCCCCTCAACCCGAAGGCGATGGCGCCTTGCCAATCGCACCGAAGCTCACCACCGAAGGCTGCCGCATCCAATGGTCGCAATCGAGGAAGCGCGTGCATGACTTCATCCGAGGGCTATCGCCGTTCCCTGGGGCGTGGACGCAACTGGTGCGCGCCGATAGCGGCCGAATGCAATTCAAGGTGCTGCGCACCGCGATCGCCGAAGGCCCTTCACCAGCGCAACCGGGCTCGATAAGAGCATCAAGTGACCAGTTGCTCGTGGCCTGCTCCGATGGCTGGTTGCGCGCACTTGAAATCCAGCCCGAAGGAAAGCGCCGCATGCCTGCTGCCGATTTCTTGCGCGGAGCCGGCGACCTTAGCCACGCTCACTTTGAATGAACAGGCGCGCACTCCTCATCTGCCTGCTCTCCACGGCTTGCTCAGTCGGCACTGCCCAGCATTTCCCTGCATCGATAGCCCCATGCGGTACAGGCCCTGCGAACGAAGTGCGGCCGCTGCATAGCGACAGCCTGGCGAGCAGCTTCCTCATCTGCGTGCCGAAAGAAGTGAAGGCCCACTACCACACCGCGCACACAGAACATGTGGTGGTGCTCGAGGGCGAAGGCGAGATGCTGCTCGGCGACTCGCTCTTCACCATTCGCAAGGGCGACACCATCGCCATTCCACGCGGCACCGCGCATGCGGCGCGCACCACGTCCGTCGATCCATTGCGCGTGATCAGCATCCAATCGCCGCGCTTCGATGGCTCTGACCGGGTGCCCGTGGAGCGTTGATTCAACGACTGTCGGCCAGGTTGATTTTCCCCCCGGCACCATTTCCTGAAACCCTTGCTGGTAGCGGGATACAGGGGCACTTATCAACAAACACCCTGATTTTTCAACATTCTCCGGACGGACGCCCGGAAACCGTTGACAGGCGCGGCTTTGCGAATACATTTGGCCGCGAGTTCACAAACCAACAACTCACCAAACACAACGGACAATGGGTAACAAAGCAGAATTGATCGAGAGCATCGCCAACGACGCGAAGATCTCCAAGGCTGATGCGAAGCGCGCCCTCGACGCTTTCGTGGGCAACACCACCAAGGCCCTGAAGAAAGGCGAGCGCGTTACGCTCGTGGGCTTCGGCACCTTCAGCATCACCAAGCGCGCTGCTCGCAAGGGCCGCAACCCTCAGACGGGCAAGGAGATCAAGATCGCTGCCAAGAAGGTGGTGAAGTTCAAGGCCGGCGCCGACCTCGCCAGCCGCGTGAAGCAATCCTCTTCAAGCATCGGGAAAGACCCTCGCCAACGCGGGGGGCTTTTCCTTTGCCCACCACCATGACCGACCTCGAGCTCTACGACCGCCTCTGCGACTTCATCACCGACAACAAGCGCTCGCTCTTCGACCGCATCGCGCCGGAGCGCACGCGCCACATCACCTGCGTGCTTGAGGACATCTATCAGGCGCATAACGCCAGCGCAGTGGTGCGCACCTGCGACCTGCTCGGCATCCAGGACCTGCACATCATCGAGAACCGCAACAAGTACACGGTGAATCCCGACGTGACGCTCGGCTCGTCGAAGTGGGTTGACATGCACCGCTGGCGCGGGGAGCCTGACAATACCATGCGCTGCATCAAGCACCTGAAGGATCGCGGCTTTGCCATCGTGACCACCTCGCCCCGGGCGTTGGATACCACACCGGCCACCATCGCGCTCGACAAGCCGCTGGCCTTCTGCTTCGGCACGGAACTCACCGGTGCCAGCGATGCGCTCTTGCAGCACGCCGACATCGCTTTGCGTATTCCGATGCATGGATTCACCGAGAGCTACAACATCAGCGTTTCCGCCGCCATCACGCTCTATACCGTGATGGAGCGCTTGCGCGCATCTGAAGTGGACTGGAGACTGAACGATGCAGAGCTCATTGCGCTAAAGCTCTCGTGGGCGCGCAAGGTGGTGCACAGCGCCGCGCACCTCGAAGAGCGCATCCGCAGCGAGCGCTCCTGATCGCGCTTATCGACAGCAACGGGTTCACAAGGCTCGGCACCGATTCGATCGCCATGCATCGGCGCCGGTACATTCGCGCCGAAACCAACAACCTCGTTTCACATGGGAAAAGGTGACCGCAAGACGAAGAAGGGCAAGCGCCGCATGGGCAGCGCAGGCAAGAGCCGCCCCAGCATCCGCAACAAGCGCCGTGCAGTGCGCAAGGCCGCTGGCGAAGCAAAGCCCGCCAAGAAGGCTGCACCGAAGAAAGCCGCTGCCAAGAAAGCTGCTCCGAAGAAGGCCGCTGCCAAGAAAGCTGCTCCGAAGAAGGACTGATCGCGCAGCGCTCAATGCGATGAGGCCTCCGGTATCCCCCGGGGGCCTCGCTCATTGATGGGGGTTGCAAGCATGCTGAACGGGAGCCTGAGTGGTCAAGAGCTACCAGAAGAGTCTGGAATAGGAAAGCTGGTCCTTCGCTCTGCTCGAAATAACGAGAGGAAAGCCGCTGTTACGAAGATGCGCGGGCGGTCAACCCCGAGAGCAGAAAGCGCTTCCGATGGGTGGCACTAACGATTCAAGCAGCTAATTGATCCGCAGCGCACTGCTCAGGGCTGCAGGCGCACGCGCAACCACTGCCCATCACTGAGGGCCTCGTAGGCGATGCGGTCGTGCAAGCGGCTCGGGCGACCTTGCCAGAACTCGATGCGCGCCGGGCGCACGCGATAGCCTCCCCAATGCAGGGGCCGAGGCACATCTTGATTCATGAGCCGCTCCTCCCAACGCTTGTAGCGCTCTTCCAGCGCCTCGCGATTGGCCACCGGACGGCTCTGGTCGCTGCTCCATGCACCCACCTGGCTCTCGCGCGGGCGGCTATTGAAATAGGCATCGCTCTCTTCAGCTGAAACATGCTCGGCCTTGCCCTCGATGCGCACTTGGCGCTCGTGCCCGGCCCAGAAGAAGGTGAGCGCCACGCGGGCATCGCGCTCAATATCCATGGCCTTTCGGCTGTTGTGGTTGGTGAAGAACACAAAGCCCTGCGCATCGAACGAGCGCAGCAGCACGATGCGGCAGCTTATCGTGAGCGGCCCCATGCTGGCCATGGCCATGGCGTGCGGTTCGGGCAGCTCGTCGGCGATGGCATCGTCGAGCCAGCGGCCGAAGAGCGCGATGGGATCGCTGCCCGCCTGATCTTCCAGCAAGGTGGCCTTGCCATACTCAACGCGATGGTGGATGTGCCTCTTCTCGCTCATGCGGATGGGGTGCTGTTGCGCGGCGAAAGGTATCCGCCAGCCAATCGTCCACGATGCCAACGGTCACTCATGGCGAATTCCTGAGCCGATGGAGAGCATTCAATCTGATGCGAGGTGGGCACGGGCGGTGAAGGAGATGAGGCAAGACTGGGAGGCTGTGACCGTCTTCACCTCCATTACATCCTTTGCCTTAAAATCAGCAGGGGATCGACTGGTTCTTTCCAGACACCTAAGGAAGGCTGCACCAATTGCAGCGGCTACCTTGCCCGCATGCGTCACCTGGCATTCGCAGCGCTCCTGCTCTCGCCCTTGGCTTCGATGGCTCAACTGGGCGAACCGCAAGGCGCCATCACCCGCGCGGATACGCTGCGGGGTTCCATAGGCCCCTATCGCGCGTGGTGGAACGTGGTCGGTTACGATGTCTCCGTGAAGCCCGACTTCAGCACGCGCTCCATCGCGGGCCGCACCATCATCGCGTTCGACGCGCGCAGTGAAGGCCAGCGCATGCAGATCGATCTGCAACAGCCGCTGGTGGTGGATAGCATCCTCACGGACGCCGCAACAGTCGTCGATGGTATCATCAGCGTGGGCTACAGAGCCATACCATTCACGCGCGAGGACCACGTGGTGTGGGTGGAACTGCCGCAGCCCATGAAGCAGGGCGAAGCCGCCACGATCACCATCCACTACCACGGCACGCCGCGCGCCGCCGTGCATCCGCCGTGGGATGGCGGCTGGATCTGGAAGGCCGATGCGCATGGCAACCCTTGGATGAGCGTGGCCTGCCAAGGCCTCGGCGCCAGCGTGTGGTACCCGTGCAAGGACCACCAGAGCGATGAACCGGAGTACGGCGCCAACCTGCGCATCACGGTGCCCGACAGCCTGCAAGCCATCGGCAATGGACGCTTGCGCAGCACGGTGAAGAACAACGATGGCACGAGCACATGGCATTGGCAGGTGAAGAGCCCGATCAACACCTATAACCTGGTGCCCTATATCGGGAAGTACGCGCATTGGAGCGAGGTGCACGAAGGCGCGGCGGGCCTGCTCGATTGCGACTTTTGGGTGCTCGCGCAGAACGAATCGAGCGGGAAAGAGCAATTCAAGCAAGTGCCGTTGATGCTGAAGTGCTTCGAGGACTGGCTGGGCCCCTACCCTTTCTATGCCGACGGCTTCAAGCTCGTGGAGGCCCCGCACCTGGGCATGGAGCACCAGAGCGCTATCGCCTATGGCAACGGGTTCGTGAACGGCTATCGCGGCAACGACCTGAGCGGCACTGGCCATGGATTGAAATGGGACTACATCATCATCCATGAGAGCGGGCACGAGTGGTTCGGCAACAGCATCACCACCGCCGATATCGCCGACATGTGGGTGCATGAAGGTTTTACCGACTACACGGAGACCATCTTCACCGAATGTCAGCAAGGCAGGCAAGCGGCGGAGGAATACCTCATCGGCCTGCGCCGCAACATCAGCAACGACAAGCCCATCATCGGACCCTACGGCGTGAACGAGGAAGGCAGCGGCGACATGTACTACAAGGGCGCCAACCTCATCCACATGATCCGGCACATCGTGGGCGACAGCACCTTCAAGGCCATGCTGCTGGAGATGAACAAGCGCTACCGGCACAGCATCGTTACCAGCGCGGAGATCGAGGACTTCATGATAGGCTTCAACGAGCGAACAAGGACGCTGCTGAACACGAGCATCTTCGCTCAGTACCTGCGGACGAACAAGGTGCCGGTGCTAGAGTGGGGACAGTATAAAGGCAAGCTGCACGGAAGATGGTCGAATTGCACCCCGGGTTTCGCCATGCCACTGGCCATCGAGACAGACGGCACCAACGGCCTTGTCGTGCTCACCTCTGAATGGAAATGCTTGGGCGGAATATCACGGAAAGGCATGATGAAACCCGATCGGAACTGGTACATCAACGAGCGATCGGTGGCGAAGCGAGCGTTGAAGCGCACCTTGCCGCGTCCGGTTCGCTGCGGTGTTCCATGAAGCGGCGTTAAGTTCGTAGCATGCGCATCCCGATCCTTGGACTGCTCTTCGCGCTCAGCGCTTCCTCCCCCGCCGCCACCTTCACCATCACCCACTTCGGCACGCCCGCCGGAGCGCAGCCCGCCATCGAACGCGCGGCTGAGATCTGGGGAAGCATCCTCGTGAGCGATGTGCCCATCAAGGTCGCGGTGAGCTGGTTCCCGCTGGGCGCTTCGGCATTGGGCGTCACCTTCCCGAATGGCCGCAAGGATTTCCCCGGCGCACCGGTGGCTTCCACCTGGTATGCCTCGTGCCTCGCGAACAGCATCGCCGGCACGGAACTCAATCCCGGCGAGGACGATATCAACGTGTATCTGAACGCGAGCACCAACTGGTACCTCGGCCTCGATGGAAACACGCCCACAGGCCAGTACGACCTGGTGACCATCGCGCTGCACGAGTTGGGTCATGGCCTCGGATTCGTCGGTTTGGCGAAGAAGACGGGGGCCGAAGGCTCCTTTGGCCAGGTACTCATGAGCGACTTCGCGCCGCTGATCACCACCTTCCCGTGGCCGGAACAGGAAGGATTGCCCGGCATCTTCGACCGTTACCTCACCAGCACTGCCAATGGTCCGCTGATCGACCTCACCAATCCGAGCAATGCGCTGGGCACGGCCTTCACCAGCAACCAGGTCTTCTTCAATGGCTCCTACGCCATGGCCGCGAATGGCGGCCAGCAAGCGCGCATCTACGCGCCCGGCAGCTTCGCCATCGGCAGCAGCTGCGTGCACCTGAACGAGAGCACCTATCCGGTGGGCAATCCCAATGAATTGATGACGCCCTTCGGGTCACCGGGCAACGCCAACCATTGGCCCGGTCCCATCGCCATCGGCATCATGCGCGACATCGGCTGGGTAGTTAATCCGGTGAGCATGCCGGAATTCGCGCGTGCATCGGCGTGGACCATCACCTTCAGCAACGATGGCCGATTGCTCTGCTCCGGCCTTCGCCCCACCGAGCGGCTGCGCCTGATCGATGCACAGGGACGGACCTTGCGGGAAGACGCTCACGAGCATCTCACGGCGCAGGGCCTGGCCAGCGGAAGCTACATAGCGCTGCGGGTATCCACTGGCGAGGGTAAGCGCTTCGTGCTGCCTGAGTAGCGCTTGCTGCCAGCAGCCGTTCCTCTACTTTAGCGCACCATGAAAAGCAGCCTGGCCGCACTCCTTCTGGCGCCCATCCTACTTGCGGCCTGCAGCACCCACAAGTACGTGGCCGCGAGTCATCCCAATGGCAAACCCGAGGTCGTCATCTACATGAAGGGCAAGGGCGAAGAAGCGGTGAAAGTGATGGAGAAGGTGTACTACCCGAACGGCAAGCTGGAGTACATCGGGCAGTTCCAGAACGGCGTGGAGCACGGCACGTGGACCTACTACTATGAGAGTGGCACCAAGAAGTACGTTGAGAATTGGGAGAACGGCGTGGAGCATGGCATCCATTACGACTATAGTCCCGATGGGCAGATCTACCGTGAGCTGCACTATGAGAAAGGCCGCATGGTGAAGGAGGTTGACCGGAGCAAGCGCTAGCGGGAATTGAACCTTGCGGCTGATCCTCCGTCAGTACACGCCTAGCCCATGAGAACGATCACCGCCCTTGCTGCTGCGATAGCGCTGAACACTTCCAGTGCGCAGAC
>DAORNP010000060.1:13953-16709 GCA_035441065.1 Flavobacteriales bacterium
GATCCCGGCGCTGATCGATTTCCTGGGGCAGAGCAACACCAAGGCCTTCATCGTGCTCAAGGATGGCCGCATCGCCATCGAGCACTACTTCGGCACCTTCACGCAGGACAGCCTCTGGTACTGGGCCAGCGCGGGCAAGAGCCTCACCGCCTTCCTGGTAGGCAAGGCGCAGGAGGAAGGCTTCCTCGGCATCGACCAGCCGAGCAGCGATTTCCTCGGTGAAGGTTGGACCAATTGCGCAACGGCACAGGAGCAGGAGATCTCCATCCGGAACCAAATGAGCATGACCACCGGCCTCGACGATGGCGTGCCCGATCCAGACTGCACCGATCCGCAATGCCTGGAGTGCTTCGCCGAGCCCGGCACGCGCTGGGCCTACCACAATGCGCCGTACACCCTGCTCGATGGCGTGATCGAAGGCGCCACCGGGCAAACACTCAATGCCTACGTCTTCAACAAGCTCACGCTCACCACGGGCATGCAAGGTGCCTACGTGCAGCTCGGCAGCAACAACGTGTTCTTCAGCAAGGCCCGGGCAATGGCGCGCTTCGGCCTGCTGTGCATGAGCCAGGGGAACTGGAACGGCACTGCCGTGATGGACGACCAGGCCTTCTTCAGCGAAATGGTCTCACCATCGCAAGCGCTGAATCCATCGTACGGTTTCCTCTGGTGGCTGAATGGGCAGAGCAGCTACATGCTTCCCGGACTGCAAGTGCAGCTGCCCGGCATGCTCTGCCCGGCGGCACCGCCCGACGCCTACAGCGCCATGGGCAAGAACGGCCAGATCTGCAACGTATCGCCCGCAACCGGGCTGGTGGTGGTGCGCCTGGGCAACCTCCCTACGCAAGGCATCTTCGTGCCCAACGTGTACAACAACGACATCTGGCTGCGCCTCAACGATGTGATCTGCACGAGCACCGCCATCATTCCGGAGAGCAAGGTCATTGAATTGCGGCCCTCACCGAACCCGGCATCGGAGCACGTGCGCTTGATGGCGGACGGGAGCATGGTGCAATGGATGGAGCTGCGTGCTGCCGATGGGCGGCTCATGCTCAGCGGATCGAACAAGGCTGAAGTGGATGCGACCCCTTTGCCTGCGGGGCACTATATCGTGACAGTGAGTGATCACGAGAGCCGCGTTCAGCGAGCGCCATTGCTGGTTGTGCGTTGACGCGCAGGATGGATGGGATTGCGCGCCGATACAGGCGGGGTCATGCAGCCATTCATGCGTGGCATCGATGGGTATCCATCAGCCCGATGGCAGACCCACTGGTAGCATGTGAAGCGGCGAAGTACTCGGCATGGTCCTTCTCCCGCTTGCGCCGAACAGCCATGGCCACACGTTAGCCGGAGAGCTCGGCTACGAGGCCGCAGGATCCGCACCTTGCACCACCGCATGGCCTGCACGCGTGCGAGGACTAATGCGTGGGTGGGCTTACAAATTGCGCCCAGGAAACAGGCTCCCGAACGGATCATACCCCTGCGCGATCCGCAACCCGTCCCTCATCTCATCCCTTCCTATTCAAGTCCAACATCTCCTTGATGCCGCCCACGCTGCTGAGCACGCCGGTGGCCTCGTAGGGCATGTAGATCACCTTGTTGTTCTGGCCGCTGGTCATGCTGGTGAGGGTCTCCAGGTATTTCATGGCGATGAGGTAGTTGGCGGGGTCGGCCTTGGCACCAGTGATGGCCTGGGTGACGAGCTTGATGGCCTCGGCCTCGCCCTGCGCGCGGCGGATGCGGCTCTGAGCATCGCCCTCGGCCTCGAGGATCTGCGCCTGCTTCTGGCCCTCGGCGGTGGTGATCTGTGCCTGTTGCACGCCCTCGGCCTGCAGGATCGCGGCGCGCTTGCTGCCCTCGGCATCGATGATCTGCGCGCGCTTGTCGCGTTCTGCGCGCATCTGCTTCTCCATGGCCTCGCGGATGTCGCGCGGCGGGTTGATGTCCTGGAGCTCCACGCGGTTCACCTTCACGCCCCACTTGTTGCTGGCCTCGTCGAGGATGGCGCGCAGCTTGGCGTTGATGGTGTCGCGGCTGGTTAGCGTCTCATCGAGGTCGAGCTCGCCGATCACGTTGCGGAGCGTGGTCTGGGTGAGCTTCTCAATGGCCAAAGGCAGGTTCTCGATCTCGTACATGGCCTTCACCGGGTCCATGACCTGGAAGTAGAGCAGCGCGTTGATCTCGGTCATCACGTTGTCCTTGGTGATCACGTTCTGGCGCGGGAAGTCGTACACGGTCTCGCGCAGGTCGATGCGCTGCTTGCGCTGGAACTGCACGTACTTGTTGCCATCGGGCAGGTCGCGCGTGTAGCGGAACACGATCTCGCGCGGCTTGTCGAACACCGGGATGATGATGTTGAAGCCTGCGGTGAGCGTGGTGCGGTACTTACCGAAGCGCTCGATCACCATGGCTTCGCTCTGCTGGATGATGCGCACGCCCTTGGCTACGATCACGAAGACGAAGAGGAGGAGCAGCGCGGGGATGATGAAGTCGGTCATGGTTGGGGTTGGCTTGTGTCGATTGGGGTGTGTTTGAATGAAGGTGGGGCTTGCGAGCAGGACTTGCTTGGCCGGTCAGGCATTCACGGGCTTAACGATGAGCGTATTGCTTTCCACACGCACCACTTCCACGAGGTCGCCCACGCGCAGCACCTGGTCATTCACGGATTCGGCGCGCCAGTCGTCGCCACCGGCGGATACACGGCCCAAGCGGAGGCCTGCCTCGAAATCCTGCGAGACCCGGCCGCGCTGGCCAAC
>DAORNP010000060.1:16719-20621 GCA_035441065.1 Flavobacteriales bacterium
AGGGCATCCACGTTGGTGCGCACGCCATTGTCCTTCCACATGCGCTTCATGAGCAAGGGCCGGAGCGTGAAGAAAGCCACCAATGAAATGGCTGCACAAACGATGAGCTGCAGGCTGATGCTGTCGGTGAAGATGGCCGTGGCACTAGCTGCGAAGCAGCCCATGCTGAGGCAGAAGAGCCAGAAGCCGGGCACGAAGATCTCGGCGATGAGCAGGATGATGGCCGCAGCGGCCCACCAGTGGTACGGGGAGAGATTCAGGGCTTCCATGTGGTTCGCCGTCGAAGATAGCCGGGGCTTCCTTTCCGTTCGCCCAGGCGAAGGATGAACGGCAGGCCTGCGGGCCGGGCGGCGTCAGGTATTTTCGCGCGCCATGTCCGATCCCGCAGCGCGCAAGCCCGCCCTCCGTTTGGGCCGTGATACGCTGCTCACCTTCGGCACCGAAGGCTTGGCCTTGCTGGGCATGGTGCTGGCCTTCCGCTTGGCCGCGCAGCAGAGCAAGCACGACCTCGACCTGTATGTGATCGCGCGGCGCACCGTGGCCTTCCTCTTCCCGGTGGTGCTCATGGGGGCCATGGTGGGCCTCACGCGATTCGTGGCCATGGATGCCGCACCCGAAGCCGCGCGCCGCTATTTACGCGGTGCCCTCACCGTGGTGGCACCGCTCGGCATCGTGGTGTGCGCGCTGGGCGCATTGCTCGCTGAGCCGTTGGCCTGGATCCTCTTCGGCAATCGAGAGAGCGCGGGCCTGGTGCCGCCTATCGGGGTCATGACCTTCGGCATGGCGGCCCATGGCGTGGCCTATGGGTACCTGCGTGGCCGCGGGCGCATCGTGCTGGCGAATGCGCTGCAGCTGGTGGTGCTGGCCATCGGCCCCTGCCTGGCCTTCGTGCTCTTCGACAACATGGAGCAAGCGCTCTGGGCCACCGGCATCGGCTGGTTGCTGCCACCCTTGATCGCGATCACGCCCGACCTGCTCCACAACGATGGGCCATCACGTCGCGAGCGCGGCGAGATCATGCGCTACGGGCTGCCGCGCGTTCCCGGCGATGTGGCCTTGGGCGCACTGCTCACCGTGCCAGGCTACATCGCATTGCGCACGCATGGCCTCGACATCAGCGGCGAGGTGGGCTTCGGCGCCACCTTGCTCAACATCGCTGCAGCGGCGTTCTCGCCGGTGGCGCTCCTGCTGTTGCCGGCCGCTGCCGCCAAGCTGGCCCGCGGCGAATACGGCGACCTCGCGCAGCGCGTGGCCCGCATGTCGCGCCTGGTGCTGCTGGCCTCCGTCGCGCTCATGGTGGGCTTCGAGGTGCTGGCCACCCCCCTGCTGCTCGTCTATCTCGGTCCCACTGGCGAAGCGTATGTGCCCATGGCGCGACTGGTCTTCCTGGGCGCGTTGCCCTTCGCGTACTTCAACGGCATGCGCAGTTTGCTCGATGCCTACTTCCGCACGCCGCGCAACGGCATCAACCTGAGCAAGTCCTTCGTGATCCTGCTGCTCGGGAGCGCCATCCACCTCGTGGTGCCTACGCCGTGGTTCACCATGCCCATCGTGCTGCTCATCGCGCTCAGTTACCTGGGCCTGGCGACCTGGGGCGATGTGCGCTTCGTGCAGAGCGAATTGCAGCGCCTGAGCCAGCAGGACCTCAGTGCACTGCGCGTGATCGTGGTGGTGCCCGAGGCCGAGGGCGGCGAAGTGTATGCGCCAGGCCGCGAGGAAGCCGCGCATCTGGCGGCACAGGGCGCGCACATCAGCCTGATGCATCTGGAGAGCCGCTCTTCGCTGTGGCGCCTCTGGCTGGCGCGGCAGCGGCTCAAGCGCATGATCGTTTCGCAGCGCGCCGATGTGGTGCTCTCGCTGTACGGATCGGCAGCGGGGCTCTTCACCGTGCTCAGCAGCCTGTCACCGGTGGTGGTCACCTACGTAGGCGACGATGTGCATCGGAACGGAGTCCCAGGCGTTGCGCGCCCCTGGCTCGGTCGGCTGTTCTCGCAGCTCGCGGCCTTCTTCGCCGCAGGATTGATCTGCCGCAGCAATGAGGTGCGCGATGGCCTCTGGTGGCGCGGCAGCGAAGCCTTGGTCGTAGAGGCCGATTCCGGATCGCGCGAGGCAGCCGCGATCACGCTCTCCCATTTGCGCGCTGTAGCGCTGCACAAGCCCACCGAGCCATGAGGCTGCTGCTCGTTGCCGCCGCCAACTCGATACATACCCGGCGATGGGCCGATGCCTTCGCAGAGCGCGGCCACGAAGTGCATTTCGGACGTCCCGGGGTTCGTGAAGCAGACGTCGACGCCGCCCGCAAGCAGCGTGCGTACAAGGCTTTCCGCGCCGTTCAGAGAAGGAGTGCGCATGCACCTGCTCCCCCATCGCGGCGGATTGGGCTACGTGCTCAATCGGCCTGCCGCGCGCAGGATCGCGCAAGCCATCCGACCAGATTCGATCAATGCGCATTACGCCACGGGCTACGGCACACTTGCACCACAGCTCGAAGGTGTTCCGCTGATCCTGAACGTATGGGGCAGCGATGTGTACGAGTTCCCGGATACCAGCGCGCTGCACCGCTGGCTGCTGCGGCGCAACCTCCTGCGCGCCGATGCCGTGGTGAGCACCAGCCGCGTGATGGCCGAGCGTACGCGCGCGGTATGCCCCGACCTCGCGCAGATCGATGTGGTGCCCTTCGGCGTGGACATGGATCGATTCGCCCCAGCGCCCAAACCCGCGGGCCGGCTCGTGTTCGGCACCGTGAAGACCCTTGCGCCGAAGTACGGCATCGACACCCTGTTGCGTGCCTTCGCGCGGGTCGCGGCCGAGGCGGATCTGCAACACGCTCGTTTGCGCATCGTGGGCGACGGGCCCGAACGAACGCAGCTAGAGGCCCTGGCCCGCACGCTCCGCATCGCCGACCGCCTGGATTTCATCGGCGCTGTGCCGCATGCGCGCGTACCGGAGGAATTGAATGCGCTCGATGTGTACATCGCGTTGAGCCGCACCGATAGCGAGAGTTTCGGCGTGGCGGTGATCGAGGCCAGCGCATGCGGCTTGCCCGTGGTGGTGAGCCGTGTGGGCGGCTTGCCCGAAGTGGTTGAAGAAGGGCGCACCGGACTGGTGGTGCCGAAAGAGGATCCGAAGGCCGCTGCTGATGCGATGCTGCAACTTGCGCGTGACCGTGCTTTGCGTGCAACGATGGGCAGTGCGGGCCGGGCCTTGGTGCTTGATCGGTATGTGTGGAGCAACTGCGTTGATCGCCAGCTTGCCGTGATAGGAGACGCCATTGAATCGATGCGTGGATCATGAACAGCGACCTGCCTGAGCTGCCCCGCGTGCGCGTGGTGATCCCCTGCCGCAACGAAGCGGCGTACATCGGGCGTTGCCTGCATTCGTTGATCGCCGCCGATCGCAGCGGCATGCAGGCCGAGGCCTGGGTGTGCGATGGCCTGAGCGACGACGGCACGCGCGAAGCGATCGTCGCGCTGGCTGGCGAGCATCCGTGGATCAAGCTCGTGGACAATCCCGCGCGCACCACGCCGCAGGCCATGAACATCGGCTTGAAGCCAGCGGGCTACGATGTGGGCATCCTCCTGGGAGCGCACGCTGAAGTGGAGGCCGATTTCCTCCGTGCCAACATCGATGTGCTCGCGGCGAATCCGCAAGCCGGCTGCGTGGGCGGCACCATCGCCAACGTCTATACCGATTCCGGCAGCCGTCGCATCGGAGCTGCCATGGGCCACCCTTTCGGCGTGGGCGGCGCGCATTTCCGCACGGGCCTGAAGGAGGGCGAGGTCGATCCCGTGGCCTTCGGCGCGTATCGCCGCGAAGCGCTTGCCGTACTGGTAGCTGGCCTCGGCGTCGTTGCCGAGCGCCGTGTGCAGCTCGACCGAGACGTCGGCGTCGAACGTGCGCAC
>DAORNP010000061.1:0-318 GCA_035441065.1 Flavobacteriales bacterium
CCTTCGCCACCGCCCGCGCCCACCAGGGTGTGGATCTCGTCGATGAACAGGATGATGCTGCCCTCGGCGCTGATCACCTCCTTCACCACGGCCTTCAACCGCTCCTCGAACTCGCCCTTGTACTTCGCGCCGGCGATCAACGCGGAGATGTCCAGGCTGTACACCTGCTTGCCCTTGAGGTCCTCGGGGATGTCGCTGCTGACGATGCGTTGCGCGATGCCCTCGGCGATGGCGGTCTTGCCCACGCCGGGCTCGCCGATCAGGATAGGGTTGTTCTTGGTGCGGCGGCTGAGGATCTGCAGCACCCGGCGGATCTCC
>DAORNP010000061.1:391-1579 GCA_035441065.1 Flavobacteriales bacterium
AGGTCTCCTCCTGGCTCTGGCTGGTGACCTTGCTGCCTTTGCGCAGGTCCTTGATGGCCGCGATCAGGTCCTTCTTGGTGACGCCGTTGTCCTTCAGCAGTTGCGAAACCGTATCGCCGCTGTCGAGGATGCCGATGAGCATGTGCTCCACGCTGGCGAACTCATCACCGAACTCCTTCAGCGCGGCCAGTGCTTTCGTGAGCGCATCGCTGCTGTAGCGTGAAAGCGAGATCTGCCCACCGCTCACTTTCGGATAGCCCTGTACGATGCGGTCGAGCGCCTGCGTCATGGCGGGCACGTTCACGTTGAGCTTCTTCAACAGGAAGGGCGTCACGTCGGGGTCCACTTCCAGGATGCCCTTGAGCAGGTGGCCGTTCTCGAGCATCTGCTGGCCGTATCCGGTGGCGATGGTCTGCGCCTGTTGGATGGCCTGCTGGGAGCGGATGGTGAATTTGTTGAGGTCCATGATGGAGTCTTGTTATCGTAGCCGGTCACTGCGAGCGTGTCTGACGAAGGAAGGCGCAGCGAAGCAGGCTGGTGTGTTTTCAGTATGCTGCAGGGCTATCAATGCGTGCTCCGCTCCGCGAGAACGGCGAAAGTGGCAGGTGAAGTTCGCGCGCGATGCCAGAACGTCCATCGGGCAGGGAGGTCATCGGAAGGAATGGCCGATGGGCTATCCTTGCGGGATGCACGCTGCCGGACCTTGGATGCCGCCTTTCGAGGTTCCCGACGACCCCAAGCGTACATGCCTGCTCCATGTGCGCAGCTTCAAGTCGGGCGAGTTGCGGCTCTTCCTGGCCAAATACGCACGCGGCAAGTGGGTATTCCCCGACCGTAGCTGGTTGAGCAACGAATGGGAGGTGCTCCGGTGGGCCTTTGTTCAGCTTCCGCAATAGCGTTACCCAGTTCTGGTGAATCCGCGTGAGCGAAGCAGCGATTCTGGGACTGGGGGTATCTTCACCGTGACCCTGGTTGCCATGCTGATTCGATCATCGCTCCTCACGCTGGGCCTATGCGTTGCCGTGGCGGCTTGCGCCCAGGATCATTGGGCACGCCGCGTAGGCGCCTGGAGCAACGATGCCTTCAACGATGTGGCCATTGATGCCGATGGCAACCTGTATGCGGTGGGCGAGTTCGGTGGCAACATCAACCTGCCGGGCGTCACGCTCATCAGCAATGGCAGCCTCG
>DAORNP010000061.1:1725-6488 GCA_035441065.1 Flavobacteriales bacterium
TCGGCGGGCAGCCGCTCACGGCGCTCGGCGGCACCCAGGATTGCTTCGTGCTGAAGATGGCGCAAGCCGATGGCGCGGTCGTTTGGGCGCGGCGCGGGGGCAGCGCCAATGGCGTGGACCAGCCCAATGGCGTGAGCGTGGGCCCCGATGGCAGCATCGCGGTGGCGGGCGAGTTCCGCGGAACAGCGGTCTTTGATCAGGGCAGCATCACCAGCATCACCGATCCGGTCACCGGCGAAATGAGCGTGGACATCTTCCTGGCGACGTATGCCAGCGATGGCGCACCCCTGTGGCTCGTGCACGGCGCCGCCGAGTTCGCCGATCGCGGCATGGACGTGGAGCACGACCTCGCCGGCAACGTGTACCTCACCGGGCAGTTCACCGATACGCTCACGCTCGCCGGTAACGTGCACAACAACGCCATGTACAGCGCGGTCTTCATCGCGCGGTTCTCGCCAACGGGCCAGGAGGAGTGGTTCCGCGCCTTCGGTGGCGGCACCTACAACCAGGTGTTCGAGATGCTCCTCGTGGAGGAGAGCTATCTGATGCTCGTGGGCGATGTGCAGGGCACGGTGATCTTCCTCGACATGCAACCGGACATGTTCACTGCCGTTGCGCCGCGCAGCTCCTTCTTGCTGAAGGTGGGGCTCGATGGCGAGCTCATCGCGCAGAAGACCTGGGGCAGCGAGCACCCGGTCAACACGCGAGCGCTGAGCATTCTTGAGAACGATGTAGCCGTGCTCGGACGCTTCACCTGCCAGCTCACGGGCTTCACGGCGCAGTACGGCGAGAGCAGCTTCCTCGCCTCGGGCAGCTGGGACCTTTATGTGGCGCGTTTCCAGACCAGCGACCTCGACTTCAAGCATGCCCAGCAATTCGCTGGTCTATATGAGAAGATCCCCGGTGGCATCGTGCATGCTGCCGATGGTGAAGCGGTCTTCTGCGGCGCCTTCGAGCATGGACTATTCTTCCCTGCCGAAGGCAGCTTCGATGCTGCTCCATCGGCTCTGGCGGTCGTCGCGGCGCAGCCAACAAGCTATTGCAGCGACAACAGCTACAACCAGTATAGTGCGCTTCGCGGCGCTTCGCTCAAGGACGCCTTCATCGCGCGCGGCTATGTCGATGGCCGGGAACCGCACGATCCGTTTGTGAGGGTCGGCTCGGCATGCAACCGCGACTTCATCCCACCGAGGATCACCATCCTTGGCGCCGGCTTATTCGGGCCGGACTCCATGAGCCGCTGCAGCAATGCCGCCCTCTCGGCATACACCTTCACGGCTTTCACGCCCGATACCACCGTCCGGCACAACGCGCCCGACTTCAGGTTCCTCTGGAGCACCGGTGACACCGTTCCGGTGATCACAACATATACCTCCGGCTGGTACTGGGTGGATGTGAGCATCGGACAGAATTGCATCACCTGGCGCGATTCGCTCTACCTCACCATCCATCCGATGCCGCCCGTGCCGTGGATCAACGACGATGTGGTGGTGAATACCGACGCCATCAGTGCCCAGTTGATCGAAGCCTGCGTGCCGCCGCCGCCGTGGCTTTGGGCCACCAACCTCGATCCGGGCAACGCGGTGCAATGGAACCTTGGTGGAGGCGTGATCTCCAACACCGATTCCGTGCAAGCTCCTACCAGCGGCCTCTACACCGTTCAGGTGACCACCCCGGCAGGCTGCTGGCGCGTGAACAGCGTCAATGTCATCCTCTACGAGGAGATACCGTTGCCCCCGTACGAGATATCCTGTTGACCAACTACCCGCAAGACACGGATCAGGACGATACGCTCCGGCTGTGCACGGGCACATCGATCATCCTTTCAGCCGCTGCTACGCTCATGCTCGATGGCCAGGTGGTCGCGATCCAGCCAGGGCTGCAATCGTTGGGCCGATGCTCCGCCAACGGTGCGTGGAGCCTGCTGCCCTCCGGTGCCCAGGGCTTCGAGTGCAGCTACAACATGGTTGTCGAGGGCTGGTATCATCATACCGTGGGCTTCGCTGTCACCAATGCGCCTTGCGGCTTCGACACGCTCTTCGTCATGCGCTCGGATAGCATCTATGTGATCCCGTTGCCCAATGTGCAGCCGATATTCACCACCAACGGGCCTCCATACCTGTGTCCCGGCGATACCGTGGCCTTGGTGGGCAGCTGTGCCAATTGCACCGCCTCGGAGTGGATAGGCAGCGGATTCGTTTCGGTGAGCGGGGATACGGCTTGGGTGATTCAGTCTGGCAACTTCACCTACGGAGGTGTGGCCACCGACCCGAGCGGCTGCGGTCAACCCGGCACAACGAGTATCGGGGTGAACTGGAATCCACTGCCCACGCTCTTCGTTGATCCGCTCGATGGCATCATCTGCCCCAACGACTCCGCCATGATCTGGACCAACGCGCCTGGAGGCGATTGGCAGTGGTATGGGCCGCTTGGTCCACTTTCGGTGTATAACGATACCATCTTCACCTCGCAGCAAGGCTTCTATTACCTGGAGATGACCGACACGCTCGGATGCCAGGTCACCAGCCAGCCCATCCTCGTTACCGACTACGCCACGCCTTATCTCAATGTGTTCCCGGATAACGTGATCTGCGAACCCGGTGAGACCACCACCCTGCAAGTCGTGACCACGAGCTTGAGCTCCGTGCTTTGGGAGGCGCCTTTCGCGGGGAGCAATGCCATCGAACAGGTCGTTTCGCAGCCGGGCATCTATACCGTTACCGTGAACGCATGCGCGATCACAACCGTGCTCAGCGTGCAGGTCTATGGCAACACGGCCAACGCCGAGCTCACGGTGCCCGGTCCGTTCACGCTTTGTCCGGGGGATGAAGTCACGCTCATCGCCACATCAGGACAGGCCATTTATTACTGGGAGCCGGGGCCCATCTTCAGCAACAGCATCACCACCGATACTGCGGGCAACTACCTGCTGGTGGTTTCCGATCCCTTCGGCTGCCGCGATTCGTTGTGGACGCAAGTGACCGCGCTGCCGGACTACGATCAATTGGCCTTCGTTGACACGGACTTCTGCGTGGGCGAGCCCATGTTTGCCGTGGTGAGCGGCGAACCCGAGATCACTTGGTACGGCGATGCCGCGCAAACGCAAGTGATCGGCATGGGCAACACATTGGATATGGGTGTGGCGCAACAGAGCACCACCGTGTGGGTGGAGCAGATTGTGGGTCAATGCGGCAGTGGATTGCTCGAGGTTGATCTGATCGTGAGCGTGCCGCCCGATGCGCCGGTGATGACGGGCCCTTATTCCGCTTGCGTGGGCGAGAGCCTCACGTTGGCACCGGCGAATCCCACGGCCACGGGCTATGCGTGGATCACGCCCCAAGGCACTTTCGCTGGCCAACCGCTGGTGATTGATCCCGTTGCCCTCGCTTCCGAAGGGAGCTACACCATCCAAGCGATCAACCCCGGTTGCGCGCCCGTGAGTGCCTCGTTCATCGTCACCGTGAATATTCCTTCGTCGCTCAGCATCGGCAACGATACCTTGATCTGCCCGGAGGCGAGGCGGTGTTCACCGTGCCCAGCAACGTTCTCTCACCGCTCTGGGGCAGTGGCTCAACGGACCCGGTGATCACCGTTGGAACGGCCGGCCCCGTGTGGCTCACAGGGATTGACATCAATGGCTGCGGCGTTAGCGATACGGCCATGGTCAGCGTCTTCGCCTTCGCACAGCCGCTCGCGGTAACAGGAAGCACCATTTGCTTGGGGCAATCGGCAACGCTTGCCGCGACGGGCTCGGGCACGATCAGTTGGTACGATGGCGCATCGCTCGCGCAGCTCCTGCACAGTGGTGCGCAATGGACCATCAATCAACCACTGGACAGCGCGGTGTTTTACGTGGTGCAAACCGAAGGCATGTGTAGTTCGGATGCGCTGCCCGTTGCGCTCAACGTGGTTCCCACGCCCAACGATGCGCAGGTGGAAGCAACTGCACCGGTGTGCTTGGGGGCGCCATTCCAGGTATGGGTGAGCGGAACCGGCGATCCTACAGGCGCGTGGTTCACGCCCAACGGTACGTTCAATGGTCCGTTGCTCAGCGTCGCAGCCGCAGCAATCGGTGATCAGGGCGTTTACACGGTGGTGCCTGCCATCGGTGGCTGCGCGGGAGACACGGTATCCATAAGCATCATGGTTATTGCGCCACAACCGCCAATGCTGCAAGATGAGGAGCTATGCGACGGTGGCACGGTGGTGCTCGCCTTGCCGAGCGGCTATTCCAACGGTGTATGGAGCACGGGTGCCGCAGGCAACAGCGTCATTGTCGGTTCAGGTGGCAGCTACTCCGTGATGGCGAATGACATCAATGGCTGCGCGGTCACTGCTGAAGTCGATGTGGTCGTGGTCGATTGCGATCCGCACATCCCCAACGTGATCACCCCCAATGGCGATGGCTCGAATGACGGCTTCAGGCTTCCGCCGGGCGGTTACGTGAGCGCCTTGCTGCGTGTGTGGAACCGCTGGGGACAGATGGTGTGGGAGGGCGATGCAACCAATGGAGGATTCCGTGGAAACCACCGGAATGGTGAGCCGCTCAGCGAAGGCACGTACTACTACGAAGTGCTCATCACACGTGCGGATGGAGCGGTGAAGCCTCACACGGGCCATCTCTCGCTGCTGCGCTAGTGCACACAGTTCGGTATGGTAGGTTGTCCGCGATGAGGGCGAGCAGCACCGCGCCAGTCAGTTCACGCACGCTCCACGCGAGCGCTTCTACTTTCGCCGCGCCTCCTGCGCGTGCAGGATCGAAT
>DAORNP010000061.1:6513-6765 GCA_035441065.1 Flavobacteriales bacterium
GCTGGCGACCGCTCGGCCTTCGAGGCACTCTTTCGCGCGCACTACCGCGCGCTGTGCGCCTTCGCCGTTGGATACCTCAAGGATGGCGACAAGGCCGAGGACCTGGTGCAGGACCTCTTCTTCCGCCTCTGGCTCGACCGCGAGAAGGTGAATGTGACCACAAGCGTGAAGGCGTACCTCTATGCATCAGTGCGCAACCGCTGCCTCAACGCGGTGAAGGCTGGCGCCAAGGTGCGTGCGCTGAATGAAGAT
>DAORNP010000061.1:6880-8805 GCA_035441065.1 Flavobacteriales bacterium
CGATGGCTTGAAATACCACGAAATCGCCGAGCGCTTGGGCATCAGCGTGAAGACCGTGGAGAACCAGATGGGCAGCGCGCTGAAGACCCTGCGCAATGAGCTGAAGGACCTGGTGCCCCTGCTGCCGTGGCTGTTCTGGCTGGGCGAGGGTGGGGGATAGGGGTATTTGCTTGCTCGATTGTCATCAACCGGATACATGGATCAGAACGGCATCGATAGTGAACTGCTGGCGCGGTACGTCGCTGGTGAAGCGGACGCCTGGCAGCGCGGTCGTGTGGAGGCGTGGGTGGCGTTGGATCGCGCGAATGCAGAGGAGCTTGACCGCATGCAGCGCATCTGGTCCATCGCTGCGGATGCAGGCTTGATCGCGCTGAGGGAGGAACTGCGCGCGTGGGATGTCGCTGCCGACGCCTTGACCAAGGCCAGGCAGGCCGAGGATCGCGCATGGGCCACGGGCGAAGCTGCCGCAGCGAAGGCGTGGAGCATGGAGGACCGCGCGTGGGCGAAAGTGGAAGCGCGCATCGCGGCGTCAGAAGGCAAGGGACGTGTCATCCCCATGCGGCGCATCAACTGGCAGCGATGGCTGGCTGCTGCGGCCGTGCTTGCGGGCATGTTGCTCGCGGGGCGTTGGATCCTGCAACCAAAGACCGAGCACTACGCCGCAGCATCGGAGCATCAAGAAGTGCTCCTCGCCGATGGCAGCGCGATCCTGCTTTCGCCCGGCGCAACGCTGGAAGCGCGCATGGGCCGCGAGCGCAGCATCAAGCTGAAGGGCGAGGCCTACTTCGCGGTGCATCGCGATGAAGCAAGGCACTTCGTGGTGGATGCCGGGGAATTGGAGGTGACCGTGCTCGGCACCGCATTCACCGTGGCAGCATTCGATACGGCCGACCTGATCGAGGTGCGCGTGCGCAGCGGACGTGTGCGCGTGCTGGCGGGTGCGGATAGCCTTGTGCTTACCGCAGGCGAACATGCGCGGTACAGCAGAACGAGGCACATGCTGGAGCGCGCTCCTGCATCGCCTGCCGAGGTCTGGGGCTGGCGCATACTCCACTTCGATAGCGCGCCCTTGGATCTGGTGGTCGGCCAATTGGAGCGCTTCTACAAGGTGCGCGTGAGCTTGAAGCATTCCGGCTTGGCGCGCTGCACGCTCACCGCCGAGTTCGACGATGAGCCCATCGAGGCCATCCTCGGCGTGATTGCCGACACCTTCGGCTTGCAGCTCATCCGCGAGGGCAACACCTACACGCTCGATGGCGAAGGCTGCTGAAATCTTCTGGCGTGTCGGAAGAATTGTGCAAAGCCTTGCGCGACTCCGGCTCAAGGCCGGAGTGACCATGCCCCGTGTGCTCTGTCTGTTGTTGTGCGCTGCAATGGCTGATCATGCCGCCTTCGCTCAAGGTATCCTCAATCGCCGCATCACCGTGCACGCTGAGAATACGCGCTTGGGCACCGTCCTCAACCTCATCGCCAAGGAGGGCGGCTTCCGCTTGAGCTACAACGCCGCAGCCGTTCCATCGGATAGCGTGGTCACATTGCACGCTGTGGATTGGACCGTGCAACGCGCCTTGCGCTCTGTGCTTCCTCCGGGACTGCCTTGGAAGGAGAGCGGCAATCACCTCATCATCACCGCTGCACCGGGCCGCAAGCAACGCTTCGAGTTGGACGGCGCTATCAGCAACAGCACGAATGGCGCTCCCGTTCATGGCGCTACGGTCTTCGAGCTTCGAAAGAGCAACGCCGTGGCCACCGACGCCCAAGGCGCCTTCCGCATCGCGCTCAGCGGCGAATTGGAGCGCACGCCCTTGCTCGTTGCGCGCAGCGGCTATCAGGATACAGTGGTGTTCGTGGAGCGCGGCGCCCCAGTGCGCGTGTCGCTGCGGCCGGTCCCAGCCATCGAGCGCATCGACCCCATTTGCCACTTC
>DAORNP010000061.1:8884-9399 GCA_035441065.1 Flavobacteriales bacterium
GAGCGCAGGGCCATCCAGCTTTCGCTCTTGCCCGGCGTGAGCACCAACGGGCCGATTGCTGGCGCCGTGGTGAACGAGGTGTCGGTGAACGTATTCGCCGGCTTCGCGCGCGGCCTCGATGGACTGGAGGTAGGCGGCGGTGCGAACCTGCTTTCGCACAACATGAAGGGCGCGCAGATCGCGGGCATCGGGAACCTGGTGGGCGGCACGGTGCAAGGCGTGCAGCTCGCGGGCGGCGTGAACCACAGCATGCGCGCTATGCGGGGCGTGCAAGTGGCGGGCATCAGCAATACGGTGTGGGACACGCTCTCCGGTGTGCAGATCGCTGGTGGCGTGAACCTGGTGAAGCGTGGCATGACGGGCACGCAATTGAGCGGTGCGGCCAATGCAGCCATCGGTGACCTGAATGGCGTGCAGGTGAGCGGCGGTGCCAACGTGGCCACCGGCGTGGTGAACAAGACGCAAGTAAGCGGCGCGCTCAACTATGCCAAAGCCGTGAAAGGCGCGCAGGTGAC